>JBDQID010000037.1:0-9045 GCA_040264515.1 Chlamydiales bacterium | reverse complement strand
GCTTCAATTGTTGCTCTTCTGCAGATTCACATTCGCGCACCAAAGTTTTAATTTCGGTCTCTCTTTGAAAAAGATTTCCTTCTCCCTCTCCCCTGACACAAAGAAGCTTTTAAAAGAGAGCAAAAATACGAAAAGTGTACTGTATGAGAAGCTTCAACCTTTTTATGAGCTTTTAAATGAGCCAAAAGCATCGGTAGCGCTTAAAAATTATTCTCAGACAGTTGTTACTAAAACAAAAGCAGATCTGCAAGTAATTATTCGTTTTGCAGAAGAGAAGGGGCTTAAAAATTATTCTATTTTTTGTATAGAGTCTCTTGGCTCTGAAAAACTCTATGATCACTTTCTTGGTTCTATTGAAAAGGCAAAAGATTCAGCAGAGGCGATAGAGAAATATCAAAAAGGTCTAGAGTTTTTAACAAGCAGTGGGCTCTTCGTAGATGCGAAAGGAGTGCTGGAGTCAGAGGGAGAGGGAGAAGGAAATCTTTTTCAAAGAGAGACCGAAATTAAAACTTTGGTGCGCGAATGTGAATCTGCAGAAGAGCAACAATTGAAGCTGAAACAGCTCTTAGAAGATTCAGAGAGTCAGAGGTCGCTTCTTTTAGCAAAAAAAGTTGAGTTCGATAAAACCATCAGAAGCGAAGAGATGCGCTTGATGGAAGTGAATATGCGACTTCAACAAGCTAAGTCGAACTTACAACGCATTGAAGAGGAAGATAGTGCATCGAAAAAAGAGCGGCTTGTATTAAAAGAGCAACAAGAGTTGATAGCCCAGAGTATTCTTGAGAAGAAAAAACTTGTAGCAGATGCCGAAAAAGAGCTTCTTAATCAGCGACAGGGAGATCAAACTTCAGAAAAAAAACTGGATAACAAATTTAAAGTATTAGAGAGCAAACAGCAAGCTCATGCAGCATTAGAAGAGATGTATAAAGTTGCACTCGAAGAGTATCGCCAGATTGAAAGTGCACTTAATGTTTTAAAAGTTAAAGAGAGTGAATGGAAGCGTCAGCAAGTAATGCTTGAAAAAGAGCTTATAGCGCTCGAAGAGCTCCAGCAGCGATTGCAAACACAAACAGTAAGCTATCAGCAGCGACAAGAAGAGGTTGCTCTCGAGATTGAACATGCACAAGAGTCATTGTTAGTTTTTGAAAAAGAAGTTAAAGAGAGCCGTACAGCTCTTTCGGAATTTATTCAAAAGCAGAAAGAGAGCGAGAAAATGTTTGCTGAGAGCGAGGGTAAAATACATCAGCTCCAAGTGCGTCTTACGCGTGCGCATGCAACAGCAGAGGCGATAGATGAGAAACTGATCGAGCAGTATCAGAAGACAACAACGCAAATTCTAGAAGAGAAATTAGAGCTAGACGATTCGATTCAAAACTCAGAAAAAAAAGTTCAGCAGATGCGTCGGGAGCTTACTCAGATGGGTGAAGTTAACCTTGCTTCTATTGAAGAATTTGATGAAGAAAAAGAGCGCTATGACTTCTTGAAATCTCAGATGGATGACTTGGTGTTGTCTCAAGAAGAGTTGCTGAAAATAATTAATAAGTTAGAAAAAGAGAGTCGAAAAGCGTTTAAAGAAGCGTTTTTGAAGGTAAAAGAGAATTTCCGAAAGAACTTCGCTATTTTATTTCGAGGGGGAGAGGCTGATCTACAATTGACGGATTCTCCTGATATTCTCGATGCGGGAATTGAAATTATTGCACAGCCTCCGGGAAAACAAATGCGCTCGATTAGTTTGCTTTCAGGTGGAGAAAAATGCTTAACAGCGATGGCCCTTCTTTTTGCTATTTTCGAGGTGAAACCTGCACCTTTTTGCCTTTTAGATGAAATTGATGCACCACTTGATGATTCTAATATTGAGAAATTTGTGAACGTTGTGCAACAATTTATCCAGAATACTCAGTTTATTATAATAACTCATAACAAGCGAACAATGGCGATTGCTGATAGGTTAGTTGGAGTTACAATGGAAGAAAAAGGCGTCTCAAAGCTACTTGCACTCGATTTCGCTATTGCTTAAAAATATTACCAAGAAAGGTTTAACATGATTATAGGTATACCAAAAGAAGTTAAGGATCAAGAATATCGCGTTGGAGCGACTCCTGCCATGGTAAGAGCTCTTGTTGAATCTGGTCATCAGGTTAAAATTGAAACAATGGCAGGGAAAGAGGTTGGCTTTCCTGATCAAGCGTATGAAGCTGTTGGTGCTCATATTGTACGCGGCCGAAATGAAGTTTATGATTCTGAGATGATTATTAAGGTTAAAGAGCCGCAACCTGTTGAATACGAACTTTTAAAAGAGGGGCAAATTCTCTTCTGTTATCTTCATCTTGCTCCTGATCCCATTCAAACGGAACATCTGCTTCAGCGTAAAGTTGTTGGTATTGCCTATGAAACAGTTACGGATACTTTAGGAACAACCCTTCCTTTACTGCTTCCGATGAGTGAAATCGCAGGCCGCTTTTCGATACAAGCGGGAGCTACAGCACTGCAAATGGCGTCTGGCGGAAAGGGTCTTCTTCTTGGTGGAGTCCCAGGGGTGCCCCCTGCAAAAGTTGTGATCCTTGGTGGTGGTGTATCTGGTACACAAGCAGCTCGGGTTGCAATTGGTCTTGGTGCGGACGTAACGATTTTAGATATAAATCTGAACCGTTTGCGTCAGCTAGATGAGATGTATGGCCCGGCTTTGAAGACTCTTTATTCGACAGCTCAAGCCGTTGAAGACCAGGTTGTTGATGCAGATCTTGTTATTGGTGCGGTTCTTATTCCAGGTAAAAAAGCTCCTATGCTTGTTTCAAAGAAGATGGTCGAGGGGATGTCTCCCGGATCGGTTGTTGCTGATATTTCTATTGATCAGGGAGGTTGTATTGAAACTGCACGTCCAACGACACATTCGAGTCCAACATACCTTGTCAATGGTGTTGTTCATTACTGTGTAACAAATATTCCAGGAGCTTGCGCTCGGAGCTCTACTTTAGCCTTGAATAATGCAACGATGGATTATGCATTAAGGATTGCCAATAAAGGGTACAAAAATGCTTTTAAAGATGACCCAGGTCTTTCCGAGGGATTAAATGTTTGGCACGGTCACATCACAAACAAAAATGTTGCAATAGACCTTAAAGCTGAATACTGCCCTCTAGAAAATGCGATTGCATAGCAAAGAGCAAGGATATACGCTTAGCGGTTTTTAGAGTTTATTTCGGATCAGGCTGAAGGCGTGATATTGCAACAGCTCAGGGTCAACGCGAGCGTAGCGAGACGTGCAACCTTGGGCTGGATAACAAATATTTGCAGCCTGAAGGGGGCGTGCCATATTACATGCTCTGTTTTATCGCACTCCTTCGGGTGTAAATGTTTTTTGTCTGATCCAGGGCTGCACATTTCACTACGTTCGTATTTATTGTGGGCTATTGTAATATCGGGCCTTCAGCCTGATCTGAAATAATCTCTAAAAACCACTCAAAACTACCTTTCTCAAATCCTAAGGTTCAATCTTGACAGAGCACTAGGTTTTTTAATAAATAAAAGAGGAGCTACTGCACGATGGAGCTATTACCCCGTTATCTTATTGGTATTGATTTGGGAACAACAAATAGTTGTGTCTCTTACGTTGATACAAATAAGGAGCAAAACCCGAGTCAAGCTTCCTCTATTTTTGCACTTCCACAATGTACATCTATGGGAGTTGTTGAGGTAAAAGAGACTCTTCCTTCATTTTGTTACCTTCCAAATAAAACAGAGCTACAAAAAGGCGCAATCGCTCTTCCATGGGCAGAAGAGCGAGAGTTCTGTGTGGGTTATTATGCTAAGGAGTTGGGTAGCAAAGTACCCACACGTCTTGTGCAATCTGCTAAGAGCTGGCTTTGTAATACGGCAGCGAATCGTAAAGATAAAATCCTTCCCACATCGGCACCAGAGGGTGTTCAGCGATTAAGTCCATTAGATGCTACAGTGCGGTATCTGAGTCATGTTAAAGAGAGCTGGGATTATCAAATAGCAAAAGGAAATGTAGAAAAAGAGTTTAATCAGCAAGAAATAGCTCTTACAGTACCGGCTTCTTTTGATGAGGTGGCAAGAACGTTAACGATTGAAGCTGCAAAGCTTAGTGGATTTAAAAACGTAACTCTTTTAGAGGAGCCACAAGCAGCATTCTATCACTGGATTTCGGATAAAAAAAATAGAGAATCTTTAGAAGATGGACAAAGTATTATTGTTTGTGATGTTGGCGGAGGAACGACAGATTTTAGTTTGATCGAAGTTCGCCGAGAAGCCTCAGAGCTCTTTTTTCAGCGAATGGCAGTGGGAAAGCATCTTCTTCTTGGTGGTGATAATATGGATAGTGCCGTCTGTCACTATTTAGAGCAAAAGTTAGAAAAGAGTCTTGAGCTTGACCAATGGCTTCAGCTTCAACAGCTTGCAAGGGAGGCAAAAGAAGTTTTACTTGGTGGAGCAAAAGAGGAGATGACGTTAACTCTCGAAGGAACTGGTTCTTCTTTGATTGGAGGAAGTGTAAGCGTTAGCATAACAAAAAAAGAGCTACTCTCTTTTTTACTGGAAGGCTTTTTTGGGAATTACTCTTTAGAAGATGGTCTGAGGCATCGCAAAGCAACAGGAGTACGTTCAATGGGGCTACCGTATGAAAGCGAGCCTTCAATTACTAAACAGCTTGCAGCCTTTCTTCAGCACGCTAAAAAGCCCGATGCTATTCTTTTTAATGGGGGTGCAATGAAGCCCCGCCTCTTTCAAGAGGCGATAGCAGAAGCCATTGGTACTTTTTTTCAAGCGGCGCCCCCAACAATTTTACTTTCGAAAAGTTTAGACCTAGCTGTTGCAAAAGGCGCTTCTTACTTTGGAAAAGTACGTCATGGAAATGGAGTACGTATTGGTGGGGGATCGCCAAGGGCGTATTATTTAGCTATGGATATAGAGGGTGAAAAGCGTGCTTTAACGCTTTTGCCTCGAGGCACAAAAGAGGGTACAAAACATCGCTCTTCGAAAAGTTTTTTAATGCAGCCCAATCTTCCCGTCAGCTTTAGTTTGTTGACATCTCATATTCGTTTAAATGATGAACGAGAAGCTGTGGTCTCTATTAATGAAGAAGAGTTCTCTTCACTGCCTTTAGTGCAAACTGTTTTGCGCTTTGGTAAGAGAGAGGAGAAAGTACCTGTTAAATTAGGGATCCATTTTACGGAGATTGGAACACTTGAGTTGTGGCTGGACTCAGAGATTAGCGATCATCGCTGGGAACTCTCTTTTCAGCTTAGAAGCTTTTCTGGACAAGATGATGCGATTAAAAGATTGTCACATGTTAGAAAAGATGAGATCCATGTAAAGGGTGCATTTATGGAGGCAGAGGCCATAATAAAAGACGCTTTTTCTTCAAAGGGCAATCCTGCTTCTATGATGAAAAGGCTCGAAGAGAGTATTAACGAGCCGCGTCATCAATGGTCTCCGAGTACCCTTCGTTCTTTATTTGAGGTAACACTAAATCAGCACTCTAAGCGCCACTTATCACAAGAGCATGGAGCTCGTTGGTGGAATTTGATTGGTTTTCTTTTGCGTCCAGGTTTTGGATATCCGCTGGACGATTTTCGTATTAAAGATTTATGGAAGGTGATTCTTGGAGATTCCAAGGGGGCAAAGGATAAAGCTGCTCAAATTCAGCGACTGATTTGTTATCGACGGATTGCCGGTGGCCTTAGCAAAGGTCAGCAGATGCAGCTTGCAGCATCGATCAGTTTTAATCATCGAGATAATGCGCATGCACACGCTGAGAAAGTGCGGGCGCTTGCCTCTTTTGAGCTTTTAAACAGCGCTCAGAAAGTGAAATTGGCCGAAGAGCTTTTAGAGAAGATTTTAAAAAGTAAAGCGGCTCCTTGCGATCATTGGGCTGTAGCGCGTATAGGTGCACGTCACTTGTTATATGGTTCTATTGGAGACATTGTTCCAAAGGAGATTTGTACAGAGTGGTTAGAGAAGTTGATGGCGTGCTCGTCTGTTGATCCTAACCAGTTAGCTTTTTTAGCCGCACACCTTGCAAGAAAAACAGATGAGCGTCAAATAGATTTGCCATACACGCTGATTGAAAAGATCGAAAAGCATTTCGTCTCTCTACCCCAAAAAAATCGCTTACACGAGCTTCTAAACAGAGAAGCTGCCTTAACTAAAGATGAACAATCCACTCTTTTTGGAGAATCCCTTCCGTCGGGATTAGAGTTGTTATAGTACGATGATCAGGGCTGTTTTAGTGGTGTAGGTGCTTGGTATAGGCTACGGGATCAAAGATAAGGTGTCGGCTTCGATCAACCCCGATTTTTTCTCTTAAGCAACCGCGTAATCCTATTCTATTTAGTAGGATATGTAGTTCAGCCTTTGTTGTAATATTGTCGGAATAGAGAATTTCATCGATGAGATTGATATGTTGATAAGTCCTGCTGCGCTCTATGAGAGCGTACGCTTTTGATGCTTTATAGTTAGATTTTTTGATTTTTTTAGGATCACTCATTAGAAATTTATAAAGGGATATTTTTTCTTTTAGAATAGTAAGATAGTTTTCAATTATTGTTTTGTAGAAGCATTCTTCAAGTAGTTCGTGTGGTATGGAAGTTATATCTTGTAATCTAAGATCTGAAATGCTCTTATAAGAGACAGTTTCAAGCAGCTGTTCTTTTTTTTCTTGGTACTGTTTAGAAGAGAGCTTGTTTACAGCAGATTTTAAAAGCCGT
Source organism: Chlamydiales bacterium (assembly GCA_040264515.1). Lineage (GTDB taxonomy): Bacteria > Chlamydiota > Chlamydiia > Chlamydiales > JBDQID01 > JBDQID01. The sequence goes on along the minus strand of JBDQID010000037.1, from coordinate 2,320 downwards.
TTTAGTATGTCTAGTTGCTCTCGAATTGTTAATAGTGTATAAATTTTTTGCAGTTTGGCTTTTTGGTGTTCCGTAAGCTTAGGGTTTTTATTTTTACGCCACTTTGATTGGATACTCTTTAAAGGTTCATATTCTCCTTCTATTTTTTTGTAGAGAGATTTAATAAGTTCTTTAGCATTAGATATTTCCTTTTCTTGTAGGTAATCAAACTCTTTTCTTGATGGAGAAGAGAGGAACAGAAAAGGGAATTTTTCTCTGCAAAGTTCTTGTAGCTCAAAGTGTTTTTGTAGATAGCGGTGATTTATTTGTTGATTACGCTGTTTGCAATACCCAGCTACAGAAAGCATAGTTTCTACAAAAAGAGCTCCGAAAAGCAGTGAAGAGCTTACATAGTGTGCCTTAGGGGTCACTTTTGACATGGATAGAGCTTGCATTGAGCAGCCTATGAATGTACATGCGTGTGTGATGAGTTGTAGGGTAAGAGAGGCGATATTACGATTGAAAACTTTTTTGATGTCTCTTTGTAAACACTCGATTTTACTCTGCTCGGAAGAGATGATTCTGTGATTTGAAAACTGACGTAGTTGTTTGAGATTTTTAGCCGTACTTGTTATGGAAATGCAATGCTTAACTCCTTGATGCAGAGTTGATATTGCAAAGGTGTAGAGTGATGCATTAATAAAGGCTGGGGATTGTATAGACACACCAATAAGAGCAAAAATATTATAGATGCAGTTTAGTGTAACTTCCGTTTTTTTGTGTTGAACCATTCGCAGGCATAAGGATCTCTGCTTCTGATCTTGATAGATGCTAATGGGCTCTTTCTTGAAAATCTGGGTAGCATTAAGTATAATTCCAATAGAGGCTCCACTAGCGGCAAGGATTCGGCTTGTGGTACTGATGATTCTTTGTGCCTGTTTATCGATTTCGAAGGTTATGAACGCAAAATTCAGATTTCCAGTTTCTCGTGCAACAGTGTGAGCTGTATGAGATTTAGCAATCAAAGCAGTATGTTGGCTGACGTGAACGGATTGGGTCATTTTTTTCGAAGCGAGCTTTGTTGGGGGTCTAGTAACGGTATGATGGATTCTTGATTTAAGTACAGATGCTATTGATTTAGAGGATTTAATGGATGTTTTTCCAGTGCTTAGAACAGAGAGTACAACTTCGGTTGTCTCGGTACTGTGTACGAATGCTTTTATTGATGTTGTCCCTTGGATATCAGTTAATGAAATCATTTGGGCGATAAGATTGGGAATAGAAAATGGCTCGCTCTCACCACTTTTACCTAAATAACTTGCAAAAGAGCTATAAGAGCGCGGTCTACCAGAAGATTCGATATCTAAATACGACATCTCTCTACGCTCTCTTAGGTTCCTTACTGATTGACTTTTGATTTCATCTGTACCTAGTAGCTCAGAGCTACCACTCTCATCTAGAAAGTCATCATTGCTATCTGGAAGATAAGATACGGATTTTGTTTCACCCTTCCATGAAATTGGGACAAATTCCGGGTGGCTTCTTCTGTAACGATTGAGAAGTTGTTGCGAACCTTTTAATATAAGATTGTTAGTTTCGGATAATGTATTTAACTGTTTTTCGGTTAGTGTAGTTATCTGTTTATCTTTATTAGGATAACTAGATTTTAGTTTTTGAAGAGAAGCTATCGCTGGGATTATAGAAGATTGGATTTTTGTATGAAGAGCTTTTGTACCAGGGTCACTCAGAGTTGCAAAGGCTATAGAAAAGCTTCGATTGAGGATTTTCAGTACTTTCCCACTGTTTTCTCTCTCAGAGCAACAAAGTGATGCAAAGAAACGGCGGCAAATAGAGCGTCTGTCAACCTGTAGTGAGTTGTTCTGTATAATACGAAATCGTTGTGTTGTACCTAGAATACGTAGTTGTTGTAAGTTTTTATAGGAGAGGAGCAGGGATTCAGTAGGGATTTCTACTGAAGGATAAGAGCTGAGAGCTAAACTCATAGAAAGTCCATCCGTGACATCATAGAAATAAATAGTGGAAAGTAGTTTACCATTTGATATTAGTCAATTAGATTTCGATCTTGATCATCATTACCCTCCTCGTTTGCAGTGGAATTATTTGAAATTTTTCAATGCGGAGGAGCGAAGAGAGGGGAAATAAAATTAAAAATATAAGCTCTATATCACTGCGCATACGCATTATACCAAAGCTATGGCCAATCTGGGTATAATGTATTACTTTTTGAATATATTAAAGATCAGAACTTCATTATGAAGATTGCTGCTTGATCACTGTTTTGTTGTTTAAAGGATAAAGAGAGTATCGTTTGTTTTTTATC
>JBDQID010000036.1:0-9110 GCA_040264515.1 Chlamydiales bacterium | reverse complement strand
TTGCTGCAAAAGCTGCTGCATATGCATTGCACGAAATTTACTCAAATCAGCTGAACAAATATACCCACTAAAGTTTACTCCCTCTACCTGAATTTGCAAAAGTTCTTTGATTGAAGGCCTTAAGAGGTCCATTAAAAAAAGTTGGTCCACCTTAAATTTCTTTTTACATATTTCGCAAACTACACGGGCCATTGGATTCCACTCTCCTCAAAAAAAACAATATAGGTTTATGATGCACTCATCATGCCACTTTTTCTATCTGCAAAGCAATTTTTTATGTCTGCTAAAAAAAGAAGGAAACAGAGCCATTTATTTTTTAAAAAAACCGAGGTGATTCCCAAATAATAAAAACTGAAATGGACGTATTTTTATAGAAAGACAATTCCTCTTTCTTATATTATTACGCCACACATTTAATAGAGGAGGAGTAATCCCCAAATGCTTCATTTGCTGAAATCTGTAGCTGCTCCACTGATGAGCTTGTTAATAATTATTTTTGGAAACACGTACTTTATGTCCTTCCTAGCCGTACGTATGGAACTGAATGAAACAAGCTCTCAAATTCTTGGTATAATCTCATTTTCATACTATCTAGGATTCGCTTTAGGAGCATTTCTTATTGAAAAATTAATTAACAGAATTGGCCATATCCGTAGTTTTACGACTTTTGCTGCAATATCCTCTGCCCTTACTATTTTTATGGGTTACTTTCCTTCCACTCCTCTATGGATCGTAATTCGGATTTTCCACGGCCTTTGTATTGCAGGAATCTATGTTGTCATTGAAAGCTGGCTACTTGTAATAGCTGGACACAAGGAAAGAGGGCGCGCGCTAGCTCTTTATATGATCGGATTATATGGAGCTCAGGTCCTCTCTCAGCAAGTGTTAACCTACTTCGATCCAAATAGCTTTTCTCCTTTTGCTGTTATGGCTTTTCTTTGCTCTCTTTCAATAATTCCAGTATCACTCAATCGTGTTGACTGCCCTGATATTTCTTCTACTTCATTTCTTAGCATCAAGGAAATTCTAGATGCGTCAACATTGGGCTTCGTAACTTGCTTTTTCGCAGGAACCACCTTAAGCTTAGTGTATAGCCTGATGCCGTATTCACTTCTACAAAAAGAGTTTACTGTTGCACAAACAGGCTCCGTTATGGCTGTTGTATATTTTGGAGCCCTCACTCTACAATGGCCAGTTGGTTGGTTATCAGATTTTTTTGATAGAAGAAAAATCCTGATTGTTATCATTTTTTCTAGCTTTATAGTCAGTGCAGTTGCCATGCTAACAATTAGTCAACTCTCCTTTTACTCATTTCTACCCATTGCCTACCTTTTTGGAGGATTGATTTTTTCTCTTTATCCTCTTGGAATGTCACAAATTTGTGACCATCTTAAACAGCACGAAATTGTTAGAGCAATGGCTATACTGCTATTAGCTTATAGCATTGGTTCACTCATTGGTCCTGTAACAGCACCAACGATTATGCAAATATTTCCGCAGAATGGTTTTTTCCTTTATACAACAGTAACCCTTGGAGCTCTTTGTCTTTATGCTATTTATAGAATGCCTCAAAAAGATAGCTTACCCTTGAGTGAACAAAAAGATCATATCATTCTGCCTAGAACATCCATTCATGTTGGTGAGCTTTCGGAAGCTGTTCCTGAGAAAGATTTGGCTTAATGAAACGATATTACTCTTCAGACGATGGCTTTACACAGGAACAAATTAATTCTAGGCATCTTTCTTGTGATCACCATAAAAATAACTCCTCCTAAAATGGCCATACTACGGGAATAAGAAGCAAAGAAAGCACTATAATAATGAACTCCAATGGTAGACCCAACTTCCAATAATCAGAGAACCTATATCCTCCAGGTCCTAGAACAAGCATATTACACTGATGTCCTACTGGAGTTAAAAAGGGACAAGCTCCTCCTACAGCAACTGCCATCAAAAAAGGATCTGGAGAAACTGCTAATAAAGTTGAAAGTTTTATCCCTATAGGCACCATCAAAATTACAGCAGCAATATTGTTGATGACGGCAGAAAGAAGCATTGAGCCTATCAATGCAAAGGCAAGGTAAAATAAAGGAGATGAAAAAGGAGATATCATTAAAATATAATCCACAAGGTTTGTAGCTGCACCTGTAGTTTCGAAAGCATGCCCAAGGGGCATCATAGCTCCTAGAAGAATAAGAATAGGAAATTCAATACTCTCATAAATTTCACCGACGCGAAGGATTCCTCCCAAATGCATTACTAAAATGGCTGAAGTAAAAGCAATTTGCGGTGAAATCCATTGAAGAGAAATGCATAGTACCGCAGCAGCAAAAGCACCTAATGTAAGTAGCATTTTTTTAGGATGGATCTGTTGTGGAAGCTGCTCTTCTAATAAAAAACCTCTAGATGTTTGTATGAATTCTTGAATATCACCAACACTACCACGAAGTAGTAATACATCCCCTACGCCAAGGGTAATCTTACTCAAGCGTTTGGTCCTTCTTTTCCTTGCAGGAGAAACTGCTATGATATTTACACTAAAACCCTTTCTAAGGTTGATACTTCCTGCAATCTTACCAACTAAAGGACTCCTAGGTCCTAAAACCATTTCTTGGACGATTTCACCTTCTTTAAGAATCTCTTCATAACTCGATTTAGTATCAAGAAGCATCTCAATATGCGGATTTATCAAGATTTTTTTTAACGTCTCATGATCGCTGCTAATAACGAGAATATCTTCTGCTTGTATTTTTTCTTGTTTTCCTATTAATCTGACTTTTTTATTTTTTCGTAAAATCTCAAAAACGACAGCACTTCCTTGTGTACTTTCTTGGAATTTAGAAAGTGATTTTCCAATTAAGTCAGACCCTTCAAGAATTTTGATTTCTGTAGCATAAGCGCTTATGTCTATTATTGGCTCTAGTGATAAGATAGGTTTCCTTTTGTGTAAAAACCAGTGGCTATAGAAAGATAAAAATAATATCCCCCCCATAGAGACAGAAAGTCCAACAGGAGCAAAGCTAAACATCGAAAAGGCTTCCAAACCATGCTCTTTTCTCATTAGAGCAACAACAATATTTGACGGTGTTCCAATCATAGTAGTCATTCCACCAATTAGCGTACTAAATGCTAATGGCATAAAAATTAATGACGGCGAAACTTTTGAGCTTCTAGCTAAAGCTAAGCCTACAGGAAGGAAAATAGCCAGAGCTCCAATATTATTGATGAGCGCGGAAACTACCATTGCTGAAAAATTTAGCAAAAAAAACTTCGAAGTAAACGAGCCTCCAAAGTTCGATAAAAAGTTGATGGCACAATCTACAAATCCTACATTTTGCAAAGCACGACTGATTACGAAAACTGCTGCCACGGTAATAATGGAAGGATGACTAAAACCTTCAAAGGCTTTTTCTGGATCTACCAAGCCAAGAAAAACAGCTGCAACCAAACCAGAAATAGCTACCACATCATAACGCCAACGTTCATACAAAAAGAGTAATAGGAGAGTGACCAAAAGAAGAGAAAGTAAAATTTGCTGAAAGTCCATACTTACCCACGCTTCTTAAGGAGTCAATTCTGAAAATCTTATATCAGAACTTTTTAAATGCAAATCTCTCTGGGGAAATGGTATCGTGATACCGTTTTCAATGAGAGCAGATTCAATCTCCCACATACATTGAGCCCTTGCTGACCTATAATGAGTGGATTTCATAACATCAATCCAAATAGCAAGCTCAAAGTCTAAGGAGCTATCAGCAAACTTAACTAACCAGACTTTAGGAACTTTCTCAGGATCATTAGAGGTGAAGGGCAAGCTATCTACAGCCTTTAAAACGACTTCCTGTACTTTTTTCTTATCTGTCCCATAAGCCACAGAAAATGGCAATTGAATTCTTTTGATGCTATTTCGTAAAGTCCAATTGACAACCTTACTTCCTACAATATCAGAATTTGGAATGATAACATCAACTCCATCAAAAGTCTCAATCACAGTATTTTGAATATTAATTTCTCGGACTTCGCCTATTTCATCGGGTTTAACTTCTAGAAGATCACCTACTCGTATATTCCCCTCAAAAAGAATAATAATTCCGCAAACAAAGTTGTTGAAGATATTTTGCAGACCAAATCCGATACCGACACTCAAAGCACCAGCAATAAGAGCTAGATTACCAAAATCTAAACCAATTGAAGCAAGAGCAGCCACAATACCTATAGTTAAGATAAAGTAATGCATCAGTTTCGTAAAAATATAAAACGTAGATTGTTGCAGGGTAACCTGACTTGGGAAAAATCGAACAAGCCCCTTCTTGAGAGTCTTCGAAATCCAAAATGCTAACCATATAATAAAAATAACTCGTAAAACCCCTAAGGGGGTTAGAGGTACTCCGCTAATATTCAACAAATTGAAGGCTGCCCAAGCGGCTAAAACATCGAAAGAATAAAAAAATATATTTGAAATAACATTCCACCAGGAGTCTAAACGCGTCATATCTTCAAAAATTTTATCCTGCGCTAAATCTATTATCAGCTCAGAATTAAAGATTTCTCTTCTCAGCTCTTGCAAGGAAGAAAGAGTGTCATTAGTTAACTCTATACGCTCTCCTAAAAGCCTTTGAAATTTTGGGCTTTCAACAGAAAGGTGTTCAGAGAATAGTTCTGCATTGTTTTTTTCTCTATTGCTTAACTTAAGCCATTCATCAATTTTAACCTTTATTGCAGTAAGTTCTTCCTTCCACCCTTCTAAAAAAGGACTTCCATTATGTTTTTCCCTTGAATAATAAAGTCTGTAATACTCCTTTTGAGCCTTCAAAAATACAATCTTTGAGTGGAAAATAGCCCCTTGAATATTTGTGTAAGCAACTTTCTGCTTAAAAGAATCTCTCAGAGCTTTATCATATTCACTTTCCCCAAAACTTCCTAAGGCATCAGACTCTGCCTTTAAAAGCTCTCTTTTGTTGTCTTGTAAAGATTCTTCTAGTTTGGAGATGTCTACATCGATACTTTCGATATCCTGAGGATTCAGTGTTAGAGACTGACTTGCTTTAGCAATTACTTCTGTAAGAAAGTCTATTTTTTCACTATTGTTATCGATTCTTTCACGTAAAAAATCACGATTTTCTTTCGCTACTGCCAATGCTGAGCGTAGTGAAATAATTTCTAACCCATAAAACAGCTTTTCTAGGGTTGCTGTCTCTTGTGTATTATAGAGGGTAAATAAATTATCAATATGTCGATTTACAGAAGATTTCCTCTCATTTTGCAGAATTAGCTCTTCCTTCTGATCTTTAAGCCTTAACAACAGTAAGTTCTTTTCATTTACCAACTTAATGTAACTATTTAAGCGATAGCTTTCACGAACTAATCTGGTTTCAGGATGAGACCCGTGTTCTCTATTTTTCGGAGCGGAAAGAAACCTGAGATTAAAGATAATTTTCTTAATAAGAATTTCTGCATCGACTTTCTTTTCTATAGGCACTTCAGCTAAAAGATTGTTGAGAAATTTTTCATAGAGGATCACTCTTTCCGAAAGAAGCTCTCCTTCCATTTCAAAATAGGTCCACCAGTTCGGAGAGAGTTCAAAAGGGTTTGGCTGTTCTGTTTGCTGGTTAACTTCTAGAGATAGCAACTCTTTGACTTTCTCAACCATTGGTGAGCTATATACAGGTTGCGCACTCACCAGAAAAAAACAAAAAAGAGCTATCCTAAAAAGTATTTGTTTCACATCCGCCCTTCCCCTATTTAAGGCAGCCCACAATATAAGCTGTTACTGGATCAACTTCTGCAGGCTCTTGAAAACAGTCTGTAATATATTCAGGAGGATTTAAAATCCCTCTGTTCATCAACTCCTCGAGTACATGTAGATATGGCAATGCTGTTTTGCCAATAAGCAAATTCGCCAATGATTTTCCAGAGTTGTAATACTCCATGATCATACGGAATCCTCTTAAATACAAATAATCTTTTGTGAAGCCCCCACTCCTATAAACCCTAACGGTAAGATAATAAGCATCCGCCTGACTCAACTTGCACTCCTCTAAAAGAAAGAGAAAGGTTTCTTTGAAACTCTGCACTCTTACCATGTGTTCCACTGCAAGTACCCTGTAGGCTAACATTTTAATTCTACCAATATCCAAAGTTCCAGAAAGGTACTCGCTTAATATGGCCAGCCCCTCTTGAGTCAATGTGTATACAGGTAAACCAATTCGTAACACTTTCAGAGGTTGTTTAAAAGCATTTGCTGTCGTCAGCATATGTACACCAATTTCATGGTGCCCCAGAGCTTTCGCTGAAAGCTTATTGAAAACCTCTCCATTTTTTATCTTTAAAGATCGTTTTGTTGGAGAGAAAAGTGCTCGACTAGGAATCCTTTTAGAAATCTCAATCTGACATTTAAATCCATAATCATTCACTACTTTACGGACTTCTTCTACGACCTTCTGAGCACTCATTGGCTCATCACCCCAATCATTGAGTTTAAAATCCTGACAGTGAAGCAGAAATTGAGCATTGGCAATATCAATATTCTCTGGCTCTCCAAAATACTTAAGAGAAGAGTAGAGAAATTTTTTCTCCCCCCTTAAAGCTAACATCTCTAGCTGCTCTGCTTGTCCATCGACAATTTCTTGGTACATCTTTTGAAATGTAGGGTCTGGAATGTCTGAAATAGGCAAAGTGTAGAGTTTTCGCTTAAGTTCAGTAACATCAATGTTGATCGGTCTATAGCGAAAATTAGGAGACTTTCTGAAATTGGAAGCAAAGAAACTATGCTTTTCAGATTCAATATTTGTTGGATTTATGAATTCGAGAAAACTGATATTGTGAAGAAGTTTGAAGATTGAATGGTCAACAGACTTTGTCACTTCGTCCAACTCAGAAGTTAATAAGTCATATTTTTTTTGACTGCATGTTTTAGCATAACGACAGAGAAAATCTGCTGCATGTGTAATAATAGCATTCTTTAAACCCAGGCGAATATCGTTAATCACCTCTGGGAAAGAGTCTCCTGTTAGCTCATCCACATAGACTTTTTTGACCTCTGTCGCCAAAACGAGAGTATTGTTAAATTTTGACGAAATAAAATTTAAAAAATGGCCTCTCCCATGAAAAATTTTATTGATGGTACTTTCATTAACAACATTGCCAACTTTGATATTTGAAAGATCTTTTCTCCAAGAATCTATAAACTCTCCAAATTTTTTGTGATCGACTTTCTCTGATCCGATATTAAATAAAGGAGGTTCGACATCTTTAATACGTTTGTAGTTATAGGAATGGATATCATAGACAATACAGGCTCCAAATTTTTTCTCAATAATATCAACCAGTACAACAACAACACGGTAAAATTCGCTATGCTTTTGAAGCGATAGTTGCTTTTCTTCTTCTGTTAAAGCTGTCTTCCAAACATTTTTCTCCCAAGCTATTTCGTAAATACAATTATCTAGATCTCGGTTAAGGTCATATTCATATCGAGAGTCTAGTCCTATGATTCTTATAGGAAGAGAAGATATGAAATCTTCTGTATACGGGTCTTCTTCTTGCCATTTTTCAAAATCTGATAATGCTATCTTTTTCTTTAAGTCTGAACGAAGCTGTGTCCCTTGATGAATAGCTCCACAAACGTAAGGGGCATACTCTTCGATCGTGATAGAGAATGAGGCATCTTCAGAAAGAGCCGAAAAGGTCTCCTGATTTTTGATCTTTTGAATGATCTCGTCTACTGATAGCTTAAGCATCGATCACCGCTTTTCGGAATTCCGCTTTCTGTTTCATAGACGTATCTACTCTTCTAAAGTGGTTCTCTATGTAATCAAGGACCTTGCGTTGAAGTTTTACACGGTTAAATCGGTTAATCCTCGTTATCCCGCCAGGACTCATAACATTTACTTCCAGAAGTTTCCCTTGAATTACATCTAAACCAGCAAAAAAGATGCCATCACTAACCAATTTTGGACCAATATGCTTGCAAAGCAGGAGTTCTTGCTTATTAAGAGTATGTTTAACGGCTGTGCCGCCTGATTTCACATTTGAGCGAGGATCATCCTCCGCAGGAATCCGGCGCATCGCACCAATAGGCTCCCCTCCAAGGAGCAAAATTCTGACATCACCTTCTTCAGCACCCTCGATATATTCTTGAAGGATCACATAGCTTTTCCGGTCTCCTCCGTCCACATAAAATTCAAGAAGAGAACGTATATTTTGCATCGCTTTTTTCTCTAAAAGAATGATTCCCTGTCCGCCATACCCCACTAAAGGCTTCAAAATCCACTTACTTTTTTCTGACTCCTTGATAGTATCTAATAAGTATTTAATATTCTTTGATACATGTGTTTCGGGAATAAATTGATTAGAGTCCTCAAGAGTGGTCGTATATAATTTATTGTTTGCCTTTCGAATACCATCAATATCATTGACAATTAATACATCTTTCTTAAGGGAATCAAGAAAGTTTACCATTATCCAATCTAAAGGAGGATTTTTTGAAAGAAAAATTGCGTCAAAGCCTTTTAAAGGAAGGAGCTTTGATTTAAATTTCACCTTTTTATAAAAAGCTGGGACGTTATCTTTTATAGGTTGTGAATGACCAATAATGTTTACAAATCCACATATAACATTATTTCTTACAGTTAAATTTCTTGCGTATAGAATACCCACAACATGCTCTCTTTTAACAGCCTCATGGATAATTCTCAGTGACGAATTAGTATCGGGATCAATTTCTTCCCAATTGTTGATAATAAAGCATATGTTCATTTTTACCTCCTCCAATTAGATTAAAAAATCTTATGAAAACGCCAATTTTTCCGATTTTTCAATGACACAAAGCAGCCTATTTAATAAGCAAATATTATCCAAGAAAAGCATAAAACTACAAGATATTCCGGTAATTGATAAAGAAAAAAAACATTCAATCATTCAGCGTGCTCTTTGGGGGAAAGCGCTTTGGTCTTCCAGCTATTTTTCAGCCTCCTGTTGGGGCGCTTCTCTTAATATCGTGTCAGAGAAATATAGCAAGCGGCTCGTACTTGTTTTGTTCCCTCAGACCACTCTTTTATCTGTTTGATTTTATCAATGGTGGCTTCGTGATTGACAAGAGCGAATGCTTG
>JBDQID010000035.1:0-9315 GCA_040264515.1 Chlamydiales bacterium | reverse complement strand
CCGTGGTCTTTAAGTCAACTCATCGTCTGTCTGAATTCAAGACCGAGCTGTTGTAGGCAAAAAAAAGTGCCAAACTTCACCCCCAGCACTAAAGTGCTAGGCTAAAGAGAGAAACGACCACTACCGTGGTCTAAAAACTATTTCTATCAACCAGTAGACAGGGCGGAATTAAGAGTCGAGCTCACGTTACTTAATACAGAAAGGTTAAAAACCGAATCTGTGTTCTTCTAATAGCTTACAAATGTGCGGGATATCAAAAATATGACCATTGGGATGCGCATTACAAATAACATCTCTTCGACCAACTCCAGCTAAAAATGTAGCGCTTAGCCCCGCTTTAGCGTCATATTCATAAAGAGTTCCTTCCTTTAATCCATATGTGAAAAGATAAGACGTTTTCTGAGAGGCCATGCGCGTCTTTATTTTATCTAAAGAGAACTCTTTATATAGATTAGGAATATGTACCTGAGAGGCATCTGCCATAGAAAGATCCCACTGCAGCACCGAAAAACCAGAAGCAACTACAGCTAAATCGGGAGACGCCTCTAGGGCTGTAAAAAGGGCTGCCTGTCCTCCTTGAGAAAGGCCCATCACACTTGTACTTTCATATTCCTCTTTTAAATACTTCATCCACGCTAATGCCTCCGTCATATACGAAGAGGAATAACTATAACCGTGCCTAAGTAAATGTACATTGATGAAGTGTTTCGATAATTTTTTTGTCCCATCATGAATTGCACGAATGTCTTCGTTGGGTTTAATCAGTATATAGACATCACTAAACTGAGAAATATTACGAGTAATATCTCCATGATATCCTTCCCCGGTAAGAATTTGGAAACTTTGATTATGTCCCGTTCCTGGAATAATCAATACAGCAGATCGAGCTTTGCCTTCGCTTTTGGCAACTTTATAAGCAACGCCCGTTCCTCTGTAAGTTTTAAGTGAAAAAGGTAAGAAAGAAACCCCTTTTTTTTCAACTATCTTAGAACAAATAATAGAAGGAAACGCTCCTATATACTCATTATAAGGCAATAAATGCACCTCTTCTCGTACTTGAATTGCAGCTTCTTGATAAGAATTAACTGCAGGATGTAGTAAGGCTTTCTTTTCAATTAAAGGGTCCGAAAAAGCGACTTCTAATAACTCTTTTTCTGGATCTACCTCGCTTAAGCTATCCTCTAAATACAGTGAACTAACAAAAATTTTTGCCTGGCGAATTGTCTCAAAAGGAGGCAACTTATAGAGACCCACAATCATTCCGTAACCGAAAAGAACAATCGAAAGAAAAAGAAAAGAGGAATATTTTTTTATGGTTTTCATATAACCCCTGCTATTTATTTGGAAAGCAAAATTTCATATAAAAACTCTCATTTACTTTTCCTGCTTTCAATAACAGGTAAAACAGTGGTCTTAAACGCTCAAAACTCTTCTTATATGTTTTAAACTCCGTCCAGTGTCGTTGAGGAGCTGTCATAACTCTCTGAAATTCTTGATCCGAAAACCCTAAACGTTTCTTAACCAAATCTACCACTTCCTGACTATAAGGAACATCCGTTTGCATTATTTTTAAAGCTTCCTCTCTTTCCATTTGCCCTGAACGACTAAGAGCTGCATAGCCTAATATCCGTTGATCGATATTGAACCTTTTAGGCATAAAATAGCTGTGATAAAATGCTGTAAATCGATTTTCTAAGTGATGTCCTCCATACCATTCCCAACCGAACTCTTTACTTAAAAAGGCTTTCACCTCTTCTTTATTATAGTCCATATTATAAAGAGGTCGGATACGTTTGATCCCTTTAAGAACAGTCCATTTTAAAAAGCGATAAAGAGTCATATTTGGATAAGTATTCATTTTTTCTCTTCCAAACTCTCGATGTATACTTTGAGTATACTTACCATCCATATAAAGCCAGCCTAAAGGAGAAATCCCTTCCGTTCGAAATGAGTGCCCCTCAATAATATACTTAAGCCCATATTTCTCTGCGGCCATATACAAAGTCGATGCTAAACCAATATCCGTAGGGGATTCTATATCTCTTACACCGGCAAGCATAAAAGAGCGATAAATATCGTCATATTCTTTATTGCTAACAACCTTTGTATACAAATCAACATCTAGCTTATCCAATACATTATATATATTTTGTGTAGCAATCGGAGAGTTCCACGTATTATCAAAATGCGCTGCAAGTGGACGCAGGCCTAACTCTTTTAATTGATACACTAAATAAGATGAATCACAACCACCTGAAACTCCAACAACACAATCGTATTTTTTATTTTTCCCCTGCTGTTTTATCTCAGCTGCAAGAGATTTTAAACGCGACCAGCCTTCATCACCAAGCGGATACTGTTTATCTAGTTCGGTGTGAGTTGCGCAATAATTACACTCCCCTTTCTTATCAAAAAAAATATTCGGAACTGTCGAATCATAAATGCAACGTGTGCATATTTGAAAATTATCTGTACTCATGTTGTAATAACTGCTCAAGTTGTTTTCTTTCAGGAAAATTAATACATACTCCCCGTTCCTGACCTTTAAAAACAAAGATCGAACCTGCGGATACGGCAGAAGCATGGCTTTCAAAAATCGGTTTAGGTATATCTTGACGACTAGAGGCGCCTCCACAAGCAATGACTGGAATATTAACGGCTTCAGATACTGCCCTAATTAGCTCTAAGTCATATCCCTTCATCGTTCCATCTTTATGAATCGTATTAAGAAATATCTCTCCAGCTCCCCACTCTTCTAGCTGTTTTGCTCTTTCAATCGGAGTTATCCTCAATGCTGTTCGTCCACTCTCAATAAAAACATCATAACGACCCCAAAACCTTCTTTTAACATCGATAGCAGCTACAATAGCTTGAGCTCCAAATCTATTAGAAGCATCTTTAAGGAATCTTAGATCCTTTACAAGGGCTGAATTCAAAATAGCTTTTTCTACACCTATCTTAAACAAAGTTTCTAGCTGCTCGATTGAAGTAAGGCCTCCTCCATATGTAAGAGGTACCCAGCATTCTGATGCTAACTGTTCAATAAGAGCAAAGTTTGGCCCGCTATTATTCAGAGTCGCGCGAATATCCATTAGGGCAATTTCATCTACTTCGAACCGATTAAATAAATTTATTACATTAATCGGGTCTCCTAAGTAAACAGGAGATCTAAACTTTGTTGTTTTAACAAAGGACTCTTCGATTAAAAGTAAACTTGGAATGACCCGAGGAATTAGCATGGAACCACGCTTGTTGCAAAAGAAAGAAAGTTCTCAAAAAATTGTAAACCAAAACGATGACTCTTCTCAGGGTGAAATTGAACACCGATTAAATTATTACGTCTAACAACAGAAGTAAATTCAAAACCATAAAAAGTTTGACAAAGAGCGTCTTGAGTACATGCATTATCAAAATAGTATGAATGAACAAAGTAAAAACGTTGCTCATCAGCTGCAAGTGGAAACAACGAATTGTCTTCTCTAGGATTCACTATATTCCATCCCATGTGCGGTACTTTTAAGCGATTTTCTCCTTCACCCTTAAAACAGAATTTCCTTACCTTTCCCTTAATCCAACCAAAGCCAGATTTACTTCCTTCTTCACTTGAATCTGCAAATAGCTGCATTCCCAAACAGATCCCCAGTATTGGGGTTTGTTCAACCCTAACTTTATGATCTAAAATCCCCCAAAGTTTTTTTTCTTTCAAGCGTATAACAGCCGCGTCAAAGTGACCAAGTCCAGGTAAAATAAGGCAGTCTGCATTACTTACCTCTTCCGGAGAATCTGTAACCACGCAAGAAACACCGAGCCGTTTAAGCATATTCGGAATAGAACCAATGTTCCCAACTCCCGTATTGATAATGACTAATTTCATCATAACTTCTTATCAATTAAAGATTCGTGCCATAAAAAAAGACCCTTAAGATAAGAAAGAGTCTGTGAAAAAGTCAAGTAGTATCCGTACCTCAAAAATCTCGAACTTTTAAAGGCTGTTTTTTTTTGAATGAAAGCTCCTATTATTTTTATTTGCTTTTGAAACCTGCTCCAATTATAGTCTCCGGATCTTGAACAGAACTTATTAAATAAGGAAATATGAGATGGAATTCCAAGGTAAAAGATTTCTCGTTATTGGTGGGGCCGGACTTATTGGCTCTCATGTTATAGATCAACTCCTTTTAAAAGACGTCAAAGAAGTCATTATTTACGATAACTTCTGCCGTGGACGAATCGATAACCTTAGTAAAGCGCTGCAAGACCCCCGCTGTAAGATATTTGAAGATGGCGGTGATATCCTTCATCAAGATACACTAAATCGAGCAATGGAAAACATCGATGGTGTCTTTCACCTTGCTGCAGTCTGGTTGCTGCAATGCCATGAATATCCTCAAACAGCATTCGATGTTAACGTTCGAGGAACCTTTAATATCATCAATGCTGCTATTAAAAACCAAGTTGGCAAAGTCGTATTTTCTTCAAGTGCTTCTGTTTATGGAGACGCCCTACAGCTCCCGATTACAGAAGATCACGCCTATAATAATAAAACTTTTTATGGTGCGACAAAAATCGCAGGAGAACATTTCTATGAATCTCTTGGACATCGCTACGGCCTCAACTGGAGTGGTCTTCGCTATATGAATGTGTATGGAGAGCGGCAGGATTACCACGGAGCTTATATTGCTGTGATGCATAAAATCCTTGATCGTATTGAAAATGGAGAGTCTCCTGTTGTATTCGGTGATGGCTCTCAATGTTACGACTTTATTCATGTAGCGGATGTTGCACGTTCTAATATTTTAGCGATGCAATCAGAGGCTTCTGGAAAATGCTATAATGTAGGCAGAGGTATTGGAACTTCAATTAAAGAGTTAACCGAAATACTACTCGAACTAAGTAACTCCGATATAGATATCCAATATGAACCTGCAGGATTAACCTTTGTTACAAGCCGTATTGGCTGTCCAAAACTTGCAAAAGAAGAACTCGGTTTTGAGTGGAAAATCGATCTGAAAGAAGGACTAAAAAAACTTATCGAATGGCGTAATAGCGACAAAGAAGCTGTAAGAAATCGACGTATGAACCTTGTATCACAGGTATAATAATGGAAAAGCGCAATATTTATATTGCCTTGCCCTCTTTAGGTGATGAAGAGTGGCAAGCAACAAAAGAGTGCTTTGAGTCTGGTTGGTTAACACAAGGGCCAAAGGTTGCTCAATTTGAAAAAGAGTTTGCCGAAAAACACAATGTCAAGCACGCCCTTGCCGTTACTTCTTGTACCACAGGGCTCCATCTCGCTTTAGCAGCTCTTGGAGTTGGTCCTGGAGATGAAGTCATCGTTCCTGCATTTACATGGGTTGCCACTGCAAACGTGGTTCTTTACTGTGGAGCAACCCCCGTTTTTGTAGATGTTGATCCTACTACATTTAATATAGACCCACAAAAAATTGCTGAAAAACTCACTGCAAAAACAAAGGCAATCATCCCGGTTCATCTATTTGGCCTAGCTGCTGATATGGACGCTATTCGAAGAGCCGTTCCTTCCACTGTTGCAATTCTTGAAGATGCAGCTTGTGCCGCAGGAGCATCTTACGATAACAAATTCGCAGGTAGCTTGGGAGATATCGGGGTTTTCTCTTTTCACCCAAGAAAATCTATTACGACAGGCGAAGGGGGAATGATTACAACAAACAACGATCAACTTGCTAACTTAATGAACCAGATGAGAAATCATGGGGCTACAATTTCTGAAGAACAGCGTCATAAGGGTCCTCGTCCCTATCTTCTTCCTGAATTCCCTATGCTTGGATACAACTATCGCATGACTGATCTTCAGGGTGCCGTGGGTCTTGTTCAATTAAAGAAGCTCCATCGATTTATTAAAGAAAGAGACCACTGGGCAGCCTACTACCGCGCTGCTTTTGCTGAGATCGATTGGCTACAAACTCCACCGGAATCTATAAATGGCCAACACGCATATCAAGCTTTTGTATGCTATGTAGATCCTCAAACAGCTCCACTTCCTCGTAATGAAATAATGGAAATTCTAAATTCAAAAGGGATCAACACGCGCCCTGGAACTCATACTGTCACTAATCTCGACTATTATAAAGATCGCTATGGGTTTACTGAGAATGATTTCCCTGTTGCCTCAGCTTGTGAGAGGCAAACGCTTGCGATTCCGCTTCACAATCGGATGAACCAAGAAGATTTCGATTATATTATTCATGCAATGCATCTGATTGCACAATCTGAGGTCTGTGTCTAATGTGTGGAATAGCTGGGATTTTCAATCTAGATGGCGAGCCTGTCTCCTCTTGCATCCTACGAAAAATGACTGATGCGATCGCTCATAGGGGTCCCGATGGCGAGGGCTTCTATGTCGACAGCTTCGTTGGTTTAGGGCATCGTAGACTAGCCGTTATTGATATTTCCCCATTAGGGCATCAGCCTATGATGACTCTTGATGGCATGCATATTATTTCTTACAATGGCGAGGTTTATAATTTCCAAGAACTTCGTACAGAGCTAGAATCTCTTGGTTGGTCTTTTAAATCAAAAACCGATTCTGAAGTTGTTTTAAAAGCGTATTCACAATGGGGAATAGACTGTTTAAAACGCTTTAATGGAATGTTTGCTTTTGCTATTTGGGACCGCTCTAAGCAAGAGCTTTTTCTTGCTCGGGACCGGTTTGGAATTAAACCCCTCTATTACACACTACAGAATAACAAATTCTTTTTTGCATCGGAAATCAAAGCTATTCGGGCTCATCCTGCATTCCGCTCTGAAATGAATAAAGAAGCTCTTGCAGAATACTGCACTTTTCAAAACTTCTTCACTGACTCCACTCTTTTTAAAGGAGTCAATATTCTTCCAGGAGGCTCCTTTCTCAAGGTACAACTTGGTAATTACTCTATCCCATCTCCTAAAAAATACTGGGACTATTCATTCCGGGAACCCGAAAACCCAAAAGACGAACGAGAATATCTCGAAGAGCTCGACCGTCTTTTCCAACAAGCTGTTAACCGGCAACTGGTTAGCGATGTTGAAGTTGGTTCTTATTTAAGTGGAGGTATGGACTCTGGCTCTATTACAGCTGTAGCAGCAACTCAACTTCCCTATATAAACAGCTTTACAGTGGGTTTTGACCTACACTCTGCATCCGGTGTTGAAATTGCTTTTGACGAAAGAGAGAAAGCCGAATACATGTCTTATCTCTTCCAAACCGAGCACTATGAGATGGTGCTAAAAGCCGGTGATATGGAAAGAGCAATTCCTTCTCTTACATGGCACCTAGAAGAGCCTCGCGTGGGGCAAAGCTATCCTAACTTCTATGCAGCTCAACTCGCCAGTAAGTTTGTCACTGTTGTCCTAGCCGGTACTGGAGGAGATGAGCTTTTCGGTGGCTATCCATGGAGGTATTACCGTGCCGTAAACAGTACGAGTTTCGATAATTATATCGATCAATATTACAACTACTGGCAAAGACTTGTACCACAAAAAAATTTCGCTCAACTCCTCTCCCCTCTAGGAATCCAACTACCCGATACTAGAGAAATTTTCCGCTCTGTGTTCTCATCTCACGCAGAAACTCTTACGAAGCCAGAAGACTACATCAACCATTCACTTTATTTCGAAGCAAAAACCTTTTTACACGGCCTTTTAGTTGTAGAAGATAAGCTTTCGATGGCCCACTCTCTTGAATCTCGCGTGCCTTTTTTAGATAATGACCTTGTAGATTTTGCTATGAATCTGCCGGTTAGAATGAAAATCAACCAACTCGATGAAGTCATGCTTCGTATTGATGAAAACCTTGCAGGGCGCAAAACACGGAACTATTTCGAAAAAACAAAAGATGGTAAAAGACTTCTGCGTCAAGTAATGCGTAACTATATCCCCACTGAAGTAACCGATGCAGTTAAGCAAGGATTTTCAGCTCCTGATGCAAGTTGGTTTAAAGGTAAAAGCATTGATTTTGTAAAAAGAGAGCTTTTAAACGAAAGGGCTCCCTTATATGAATTTATCGATTTCCCCACAGCTAAAAACCTTATCTACCAACACTTCGAAGGCAAGGCTAATTGTCGTCTTTTAATATGGTCTCTTCTGTATCTTAATTCATTCTGTCAACAATTCCTTAATGGGCCCACTTTACAAAAATATACTCTTAAGCGGCCGAAGACACATGTATTAGCTCCAAAAACCCCTAGCTTAGTTTCTTATTAGGAAAATAATATGCGCCTTCTACTGATGGGTTCCACAGACCTAACTCATGCGATTGCAGAAAAACTCAAAAGTATGCAAATACTCCCTGTGGGCTGTTCTTCTGTTGCTCCACAATTTAATATCTCATACTCTCCAAAGGGAGTAACCAATATCCGTGCCAGTAATATGCAAGATTGGTCTTCTCAAAATGAGATTCCTTTTCACCACTTCGAAAACAATAAGAATTTAAAAACTTTCGCTACCGATATTCGTGCCGATTTTGCTTTAGTTGCAGGCTGGTATCATATGGTTCCTAAATCGTTACGCTCTCTTTTTCCTCTAGGATGCGCGGGCCTTCACGCCTCATACCTTCCTGATCTACGCGGAGGTGCCCCTTTAAACTGGGCTATTTTATCAGGAAGAGAACAAACAGCCATGTCACTCTTTGAATTAGATGACGGCGTTGATGACGGTCTTCTTTATGGACAAGAACTCTTTAAAATCGATAAACGAGAAACAATACAATCACTTATTAACAAAGCTGAGGTTGCAGCAATAAAATTGATAGAGCGCTGTATTCCTAATATTGCGACAAAATCTCTTATTCCATATTCACAAGTGGGAACTCCAACTTACTGTCAGCAACGCTCTCCAGAAGATAGCCGTATTCACTGGAATAAAAGTGCTGTCAGCATCGACCGTTTAACTAGAGCTGTTGGAGCACCTTACAACGGTGCTTTTTCATACTTCCAAAATCAAAAAATAATCATTTGGAAAACTGAACCGTATTCCAAGACTGAAATCTGGGGTATGCCTGGACAAATAGCTCTTTTGCCAGGTGAAAATACTCCATTTGTATGTACTGGAGATGGTATTCTACGCCTAATTTCTGTAACTAATGAATCCGGAGAAGATTATCTTCCCATACTTCTAAAAAGCGGACATCAACGTTTATTTTCTACAGAAAGAGAACTAATATCTTATTAAAAACCATAAATCAGCTATCATGACAAAAGAGATAAACAGCACAGTTGCAGCCTTTGACTTTGATCAGACAATGACAAAAAAGGATAGCCTTATCCCGTTCTTGCGATTTTCTGTAGGAACGCCGCGCTTCCT
>JBDQID010000034.1:0-9442 GCA_040264515.1 Chlamydiales bacterium | reverse complement strand
TTGAACAACTTCTGAGAGCAATTTTAAAAGAGCATTGACAATCATGATGTTAGCTAAGATCTCGAATCCTTGTCCATCTTCAGGATGAAGGCAAAGGACTGGGGGCGCTTCTGGGGATCGCTTAATTTGGATTTTAGATACTAAAATAGGTTCAGAGCCCAGGGGTGTCGTTGTCATTTCGACTTGACTTGTTGTATATTTTTGCACGAAGTCGGACTTTTTCATTCCTTTTTCTTTTTCGTACGCTTGTTCTACTTTTTGCGCCTCAATTTTTTTTTCTGTTGGAGTCCGCGGTGATGCCACACGCAAATCTTGAAGTGCCGACCAGAAGAGTTTTGTGAATCGCCTTGTAAGCCAGAGGCGGTATTCCTCTCTAATTTCTGTCTGGAACTTCAGTATCAGCCTATCGTGTAAAGGATCATAGGCGATTTCTAGCTGGTGAAGTCGAGAAGACATCTTACTCCTATTCTATCCTGATTTAGATCTGTATCTACCCTAATAGATATAATGCCCAGCTTAGAATTATGTTGCAAGAAGTAATTTAAAATAGTTCTTTACATTTAATAAGGTTATTTAATATAATCTTTATATTACCTTAATTTTAATGATGCAGAATATGCACGTTTTTTGATTAACTACCATCCAATGAAATTAAAACAGGAAAACAATGAATAGAACAAAACTTTTTTCAATGGCTCTTTTCTTAGCAACTCTTTGCTTCTCTCTCCAAGGAACAGAGGGTAGTAATGTTGATGTAGGTAGCCGTAGACTAAGCGAACAAGAAGTACAGCAAATTCAAGAACGAAGAGCCGAAGAGGCGTCTTCTGAAGAAGAGCTGAATGAGAATGCAAAGTCGATTGCTAAATATTGCCATCCTCATGCGATTCACTTTTGTGTAGCAAGAACTCAAGAAGGTGATCTTCTGGAAATTGAAGACGGCTCTCAGTGGAGGGTTAAACTCTCAGAAATATATAAAGTCCAGCAGTGGATTTCTTCAGATCCTTTAACTATTCAACCTAATAACGCTTGGTTTTCTAACTTTGGCTATAAAATTATTAATCAGGTAACGGGAACATCTGTTCAAGTTAATTTATCAGCAGGTCCTCTTTACGCAAGCTCTTATCGCCACTGGGTTGTTGACATTGATGACTTTAACGGCATTGTTTGGCTGGAAAATGGAACTTCATGGCATTTTTCAGCAGGAGATTCTGCAGTTGTTGGAAGATGGGACATTAACGATACTGTTATCGTTGGAAGTAATAGAGGTCTCTCTTCTTGGAGTTACCCCTGCATTTTGATCAATGTGGATCTTAATGAATATATCGTTGTAAAGGATAATTATTAATCAAAGCAACTATTAACTATTAATCATATTTAAATAATATAGGTAAAAAAATGACATTAGGTCTTTCTATAAGTGCCGGAGTTCACACACCAGTGGGTGGCGCAGCAACCCTCTCTTCAGACACACACAGTCGCGTTGGTACAGATCACCATTGCAGTAGAGCAACTAGAGTCGCTCGCGCAGCTACTAGAGTAATAGCGGGACTTGCAGCACTAGCTTTCGTTTCCGTTGCAATTAGCTTTGCAGTATCTCCACTTTTACTACCAGCCTTTGGTTGTGCACTGATTGCTCTTACTCTTAAAGGGTGCTCGTGTCATTCACCGCTTGCTCGAAGAGTTCATATTCGAAGAAGAGCTCCTCTACCTTGGTACTCTCGTATGTATAATAGGCTACCCACTTTTAGAACGCGACGCACACAGCCTCTTAGACAAACTAGGGTTCGTCACACAAGAAGGGCTGCAAGTCCTGGAGTGGCCGCAGCATTTGGATCTCATGTGCCTGTTGGAGGAGCTCGACGAGCTGCAGGACCTTTTGCTACTAGACGCGGACATGCTCCGGTTGGCGGCGTTCGAGTACTCCCTTCGACTTCAAGTAGATGGGGTAGCGCGACTCGTTCTGCTTCAGTAGGAAGAAGACCGCCTCACCCTATGCACACTTCTCTTCGTTAGAAGATAACTTATTGATTAAACTTAAAATTTAGGAATTTAAAATGAAAACCGTTAATAAATACCTCTCGCTTTTAGCCGTTGTAACTCTGAGTTATCTTCCAGTACAGGCTGATGATCCTGTAGTTGTACAAAATGTTGAAGTGGGTACAAGAGCTGTTGAAGCAGCTCCCGTTGCAAGAGTCGTGACACCTGTTGAAAAATCAGCTGAAACAAAAGGCTTGATTTATTACAAGGCACACCCTTTGGCAGTTCACTGGATGTCTTCCGTCTCTATTTTTAATGATTTTATTACACTCGAAGATGGTTCCATGTGGGAAGTACACCCGATGGATTACGATAAAGTAATGACTTTTGCTACTACAGACCGCTTGATGATTACCAGAAGCTTTACATTTCTTTTTGGAGATTGCTACCGTTTACACAATCAAGCTAATGGTTTTTCTATTGATGTGAAGCTGAGTGTTGGTCCTATTTTTGGAACTGTTCAGTGTCATTCAATTAAGATGATTGACTATCTTACAGGCAATATTTGGCTCGAAGATGGTAGCTGCTGGCACACTTGTTCTAATGAAGATTTCCGCTTTCTACAGTGGATGCCAGGTGATGTCATAATTGTTGGTAGTGATGATTCATTCGCATGTTCTCATGACTCTCTTTTGATCAACGTTACAGTAAATAACAATGTCAAGGGTAAAGCTTTGAGTTAATTAAAGTGCTTTTTGCCAATTGTTTGTAAAGGGATCTCTCTTCGAGTTGAAGAGAGATCCCTTTTTTTTATGAGATAGGCACTTTTTTTCTGCCTACAGCAGCTCGTTCTCGAATTCAGACAGACGATGAGTTTACTTAAGACCACGGTAGTGGTCGCACCTCTCTTTAGCCCAGTACTTTAGTGCTGGGAAAGATAGAAAAAAATCTATGCCACGGTAGTGGCATCTCTCAGGATCTCAAAGTTAAAAAAGAAGAGAGGTGCCGCTGCTGCGGCACACTGTTCTTATTATCCCGTCCCAGCACTAAAGTGCTGGGATAAAGAGAGGTGCGACCACTGCCGTGGTCTAAAAAATATTTCTATAAACCAGTAGACAGGGCGGAATAAAGAGTCGAGCTGACGTTATCCTAAGGTTCAAGGTTGACAGAGCGCTAGGATTGTCAGGATGGTAATTGTTTTTCTTAGCGGGAAGGGGAATTACTGATGTTGTTTACTGTTTACCTGAGACTTTATTGATGAGGATAAGAAAGTGTTTAACCGATTGGATGTAGTCGACAAAGACACGGATCTCTCTTTGTCGCTCTCTTTGGTTAAAGGTTACTCTTTCCCTGACATCTTCTTTTTGTTGTGCTGGTAAAAAAGAGATGAGCTTTTCCCAGTTTTCTTGAGGAAGAACTTCAGCAAGGAGCGCCATATCAGAGCGCGGAGTTAGGCCTGTGAGTTTTTTCCATAAACCGTCGTTAAAAGAAGAGAGCTTTTCTAAAACACCTAATTTTTTTGGAAGACCTTTGCAGTAGTCATCTAAGTGCTTTTTGAGATTCTCGAAATATTCTTTGACGTATGTTTGAAGTGTTTCGCTAATATCTTCGCGATCTTTAAGATAGCGAATGACTTCAACGGAATATTTTGCTAATACAGTTTCGATGTCATGCTCGGATGTACTATTTTTCGAGCTTTTAATCAGAGCGTGGATCTCTTCTGCTAGACGGGGACTAATAGCGTTAAGGAAAAGAGCGAGCTCATCTTCAGGAAGATTCATCAAGAGTAGCGATAAATCCGTTGGGCTTAGTCTGCGATTTAAGACTTCCATAACTTTTCGACGAACGAGATCAGACTCTCCGATAAGAACATCTAGAGGGAAGACCACGAAGGCAACTCGTTGTGCAAGACGAAGAACCTCTCCTTGCCGAGCATGAGCACCTTGTGCAGTCGTTCGCATAGATTCTTTAGAAAAGAGCTCTCCCATTCTTTTGCGAGATGTAGCAGCAGATTTACTCGATGTATCGTGGGATTCGAGCATCCGTTGTCCGCGGCGCAGTATTGTAAGAAGTTTGCCTTTTTCTTCATTACTTAGAAACTCAAAATCTTCCCATTTTTTCTCTTCTAGAAGCAATTGGGAGGCAAATTCAAAAAGATCTCTTTCGTTATATTTTCGCTGACTCATCTAAATATCTCGCTTAAATAAACAGTGTAAATAAAGTTTGAGCCAAGGAAACTCTTGGCTCAAACTTTATTTTAGCGATCTATTGCTTAGCGTCTACTGTTTTTTTAGACTCTTGCTGCATATACCAGCTGATGGTGTCTTTAAGGCCATCTTCGAAGTTATGCTTTGGTTTCCAGCTAAGTTCACTTTTAAGTTTATTGCAATCAATGGCATAGCGGAAATCGTGTCCGGGACGATCTTCTACAAAGCGAATTCTTTCATGATAAAGATCAGGGCTCTCACCTTTCATCTCAGCGATTTCTTGGATGAGCTGATGGACAATGTCGATTGTAGCACGCTCGCACTCTCCGCCGATATTATAAGTCTCAGAGCGGCGCCCATAAAGAAGAATTTCCCAAAGGGCGTCGGCATGATCTTCTACATAGAGCCAGTCGCGAATATTACTGCCATCACCATAGATGGGAAGAGTTTTCCCCTCTAAGCAGCGAGTGATCATTAGAGGAATAAGCTTCTCTGGGTGTTGGTAAGGGCCGTAGTTATTACTGCAGTTTGAAAGGGTAAATGAGATTCCATATGTACGTCCATATGCTCTTACAAGGTGGTCTGCAGCAGCTTTTGATGCAGAATAAGGTGAGCTTGGTTGATATGCTGTTGTCTCAACGAACAGTCCATCTTTTCCCAATGAGCCATAAACTTCATCGGTAGAGACGTGATGGAGATGGATATGGGGATGGTGGCGAACAATTTCTAGAAGCTGAAAGGTGCCTACAACATTTGTTTCAATAAAGGTTTTTGGCATGTCAATACTGCGATCAACATGGCTTTCTGCTGCAAAATGTACGATGGTGTCGATATCGTGTTCTTGACAGAGTTTTTCTACAAGAGGGTAGTTGCAGATGTCACCTTCGACAAATGTGTGTCGAGGATCATCGGCAACGCTTTCGAAATTCTTTAGGTCTCCCGCGTAAGTAAGCAGATCCAGATTTACAATATTCCCCGTGAATTCACTGTTTTTCAGTAAAAAACGAATAAAAGCTGATCCTATAAAACCAGCGCCTCCCGTAACAAGAAGGTTGTTAATGATTCGTGTGGGTCGCATGAGCTTGCTCCTTGTATTGATTTAGGCACTCCGTAAGGGCCATTTGCCAGGGACGAATGAATTCTTTTCCCCAAATTCGTTCTAATTTTTCTGTATCTAAAGTTGATAGTGCAGGACGTGTTGCTGGCGTTGGATAGCTACTTGTCGGTATGGGAAGGATCGGTTTTCGAAGAGATAGTAGTCCGTTTTGTACTGCTTGTTTTTGAATCTCTTCTGCGAAATCGTACCAGGAAGTAGCGTTTGTATTAGCACAGTGATACAGCCCTCTTTTTCCTTCGATAAAGAGCTTGAGGGCTATGCTTGCAAGGTCTGGGCAGTATGTTGGGCGTCCAACTTGGTCGTTAACGATCGCTATTTCATCTTTTTCTTTAAGAAGGCGTAGTATCGTGGATACGAAGTTTTTTCCAGTCATAGAAAAGAGCCAAGAGGTGCGTATAATGAGGCTATTTTGGTTTTCGCTTAAGATATTTTGTTCGCCAATTAGCTTACTAAGCCCGTAGTAGTTGATAGGATCACAGCGATCTGTTTCACAAAAAGGGCGCTCAGACGCTCCATTGAATACGTAGTCTGTTGAAAAGTGTAGAAGGTGAGCGCTCGCTTTTTTAGTGATTTGAGCCAGTATCTTGGGTGCTTCTGCATTGACTTTGTGTGCAAGTTTACGTTCTGTTTCTGCAAGATCAACTTGGGTGTAAGCTGCGCAATTAATAACGTGAGTGATCCCGAGGCTCGTAATAAAAGAGCTTACTTGCTTTGCATCTGTTATATCGATAACTTCTTCTGTTGTGGTTACAAACTGGATCCCTTCTTGGCAAAGAAGCTTGGGAAAAGTGGATCCAAGCATTCCGTTAGCTCCGATTAGCCACACTTTCATGATGTAGCTCCAGCAAGTTCCATAGTCGTAAAGAGGTCTTTTTTATGAGCGAAAGAGGGAAATTTTAAATCACGTTCGCTTGTTGTGATTTCATGGGCTTGTAGTGGCCAGTCGATTGCAAGTTGTGGATCATTCCACGGCAACCCTCTTTCGCATTCCGGACTGTAATAATTTGTTACTTTGTATTCGACTTCGGTATTGCTCTCAAGTGTTACAAACCCGTGAGCAAACCCTTCTGGAATAAAGAGCTGATTGCCCTCAGTAGCACTTAGAATGGCAGACACCCATTTACCAAAAGTTGCGGATTGCTCTCTGATATCGACTGCAACATCGAAAATAGAGCCTCGGACAACGCGCATGAGTTTCGCTTGTGCGAAGGGAGGAAGTTGATAGTGTAGGCCTCTTAGTGTGCCCTTTAGAGCTGAAAATGAGTGATTGTCTTGAATGAAGTTTGCATTGATACCGGCATCGAGTAGTGTTTGTTTGTGATAAGTTTCAGAAAAAAAGCCTCGATGGTCTCCGAATCGTTTAGGAAAGATCTCTTTGACTTCTGGTATGGCGAGTGTATCGATTTTCATTTGCGTCTCCCAAGTTGGTATCCTGAAAATTTAAGGATGGTACGACAGATTGCAGAGGGTATAAGAAAAGGGTTATTCTTCGCTAGAAACTTTAGTTCGGATAAAACGAATTTTATCCCTTCGTTCTCTACAGAGCTTGTTTCTTCAAACATCCACTGCTCTTTTTTATGGAACCTTCCAACTTCACGGCTTCTTTTGAACTCTTCTGCAAAAGAAAAAGCGTGCGAATGGTGTACTTGGGCCTCAGAGCAGTAACCAACGTGCATTCCGTTTAGAATCATCTTTGCTGCAACGATTGTATCTTCTCCAAAAGATGTCGTAGGGAATCCTCCGACTTTCATTAGAGGGTCTCGTTTATAGGCTGAAAAAGAGTCTGAGAAAAAAAAAGCTTTGAAGCCCATATGAGCAAGATCTTGCTTGGATTTACTGTGACTGGAGGCTGGATAATTAAAAAGACGAGCGTGGCTTTCAATGAGTTTAGCGCCCTTGTGGGGGAGTTGTCTGCCGTAGCACGCTGCGATTTTTGGATCCAAGAGTGCCTCATAAAGGTTTTTTAAGGAGTAGCTATTTGCTAAAATAGCGTCTTGCGTCATAAAACAGATGATATCGCTATCCTTAAGCAGTTCTACACATTGCTGTCTGGTTCTTCCGTGGTTAAAAGAAGATTTCGGGATAACAAGAGTTTTAGCTCCGAACTCTTTTGCTATTTGTGCTGTTGTATCTGTAGAAGATGAGTCAATAACAAGGATTTCAGATGGCTTTAGAGCTTGTTGTTGAATGCTTTTAAGCAAAAAAGGGAGCTCTTTTTCTCCGTTTAGAGTAGGGATGGCAAGGGAAAATTTCATGATGTTTTAGTAGTTGAAGAGTGAGACAAGAAGATATTTACAGCAAGAAAAACCAATATGTGGCGAGCGGTGGCGTAAGTGTAGGCGGATCTCGTTTCTTGCCGCCATTAGTTTATTTTTTTTAGGGATTTTTGCTCGGTTAGAATTCCATCCACGACAGTGATAAGAGATAAGGGAGGGGAAAAGAAGTAGGCGCCAGCCTAACTTCTTTGTTCTAAGGGATAAGTCGATATCCTCTTTCCACATATAAAACGCTTCATCGAAGAGCTGATTTTTTTTGATGACGGCTTGCTTGAGAGCTGTGACTCGGCAGAACATAAGTGCTCCGCAAATAGCAGGGAGCTCTTCTTTTTTTGTGAATTCTTGAGGGTTGTATACCTCGCTCTGTCCCCGGTCATACCATTTGCCGTACCACTTTTGAAAAACACCTGTGGAGTCTAGTTTTCCCGTGGAACAATTCTTTTGTATGTCGTAGCCAAGTAAGAGCCCTGTTGCAATTCCTACGTTTTGGTGTTGAGCGGATTGCATAAGCTCGATCGCTTTTTCTATAAAATCCGCTTTTAAAAAGGCGTCTGGATTTAAAAAAAGCAGGTAGTCGCTTGAATGCAGAACTTTGGAAGCTCCAATATTGTTGCCTTTGCAAAAACCGACGTTTTCTTTCTCTTTGATAAGTTCAATCAATCCTTGTTCTGCATAGGAGGCTAGCATGGAGGTGCTTTTTGAGCCACTATCAACGACAACGATGCGATCAGCAGGTCGGCTCTGTTTTTGTAGTGCTTTCATCAATTCTGGAATATGCACTTCGCTATTATGTGTGACGATAACAACAGAGCAGGTTATATTTTGATTTTTCATATTAAGGTAAAATCGTGCGATTGATAAATTGCCGATTCTTTTGCATCGAAGTATTTTCCTGCAAGATAAAATAACGTGAGCTCGACTCTTAATTTAGGCTAGCACTTTAGTGCTGGGAAAGATAGAAAAAAATCTATGCCACGGTAGTGGCATCTCTTAGGATCTCAAAGTTAAAAAAGAAGAGAAGTGCCGCTGCCGCGGCACACTGTTCTTATTATCCCGTCCCAGCATTAAAATACTGGGCTAAAGAGAGAAACGACCACTACCGTGGTCTAAAAACTATTTCTATAAACCAGTAGACAGGGCGGAATAAAGAGTCGAGCTGACGTTAAAATAGAACTCTTACTGAATCTTTGCCCCTTGGGCTATTGCACTTTTAGAGTTTTGAGCAAGCGTTAAATCACATCTCAAAATTATCTATTTTCTGCTGATTTAAAAAACTTTATTTCCATCTGTTGTAAGCTTAGCTTACTTAGATTAAGTAGTTCTATATAAGGGTCACCAGATATTTTCAAATATTGTGCAAAAGCAGGCTCGCTCTTTAATCCACTCTTTTTGAGTTGCCGTATTTGTTGTCGTAGCCTGTTGCCACCTAGTTCCAATAGCATAGCTTCAACAAGCATATGGATGTATCCGCTTTGTTGGTTAACTGGGCGATTCTCTCCATAGATTTCAAAATCCATATTATCAATTGACATTCTGCCAATTACTACACCGGTTCGTTGAGTTATGGAAATTTTCGGATAGTAACTTGTGAGGTTTTGAATGAATAGGTCAGCTTTGTACACCTCACATGCGATGTCAATATCACTTCCATTGATATCTATATTAATTGGAATAGAGCCTATTACGATAGGATTGTATTCAAAGAGGTGGATTAAGATATTTGTCTTCTTTAGAATGGACCAAGTTTGTTGTTGGGAGGGGGTACCTGATTTTAGATAATCGATATTTTGCCAATTTTGCATGATCACTGCTTGTTTGCTGTTTTTTAGATTGAGAAAGAAACAATTAAACATTTTGATCTTAAT
>JBDQID010000033.1:0-9479 GCA_040264515.1 Chlamydiales bacterium | reverse complement strand
TCTGATTCATTCCGATTGGCAAAGCTCTTGTGCCCTTCTTGTTTTTCCCGGAGGTCGAGACATCCCTTATCATAAGAAGCTATCGGGTAAAGGAACTCAAAAAATTGTAGATTACGTGCGCAATGGCGGTCAATACCTTGGCATCTGCGCAGGTGCATACTTCGGGAGTGCTCTTGTGGAATTCGATAAAGGGGGCGTGTTGGAGGTTGTACAACCTCGTGATCTCCGTTTTTTCTCAGGGATCGCGCAAGGGCCTGCTTTTGGAACAGGAACGTATACATACGATAGTGAAGATGGAGCGCAAGCTGTCGAGATAGATTGGATAGAAAAGAAATGTCGGTTTTTTAGTTATTATAACGGAGGCTGCTTTTTCAAAGGAGTTGATGGTTGTCCGAATTCTCAAGTGATTGCACGCTATGCAACTCTTGAGGGAAATCCCGCAGCAATTATTCAATGCTCAATTGGTAAAGGTAAAGCACTCCTCAGCGGTGTGCATTTCGAATACCACCCAAACGCTATTCATCCCTCTTATCCCCACATTCAAAACCCCATTCGCTCTACGCAAAATACTCGACAAGCCTTTATTACTATTAAGGTAGGCAGTTGAACTGTTTTACGGGCGATTTTTTTGCTATTTAACATCAGTTTGACTCTTAATTTGATCCTGGTTAATGGCTTATGATGATCGTTTTTAGACCACGGCAGTGGTCTATAAACTATTTCTATAAACTACTAGACAGGGCGGAATTAAGAGCTGAAGTGACGTTGATGTTACTGTTTTTTTTTGCACACCACTAAATATCAGAGTCCTATCTTAGTTTGATGCGAATGGGCGTCAACAACGCTCGTAGCATCTGCGCTTACATCTGCGCTTGCGTCTACGCTTGCATCGGTTGCTGCCGCTGCATCGGTTGCTATCGCTGCCGCTGCATCTTGTTGCTGCGTTGTGGTTTTGATAAAGGGGTGGTGTAAAAGTTCGATAACTGAAGGGCGTTCTTTTGGATTCCATTTGAGGCAGCGTGTTAGCAAATCTTTCAGAAGAGATGCAGTTTCTGGCTCTTTTTTTGCTTTCTCTTCAAGAAGGGCGTCGAAACATTTGCGGAGTTTCCCTTCGGCAAACTTTTCGCATTGACCTTTTGGTACGTATTGGCCCTCACTGTTTTTGGTGAAAAATCTAGCCATTGCACGTACGCGTGATGCTTCTATAAACTCCGCAGGAGGGTTTCCAAGTAGAGAGGTGATTGCATGATAGAGTTCGAGGTTGTCTTTTACATCAAAAAGAACCCGTCCTGTGTGTATTTCAAATATCGTTGTAGCCAAGCTCCAGATATCGATTTTTGAAGTTATAGGCTGCCCTAAGCAGATTTCTGGTGGGCGATAGAAACGAGAGCTGTGGTATTGTTCGGGATTTGAATAACCTTCTCTTTGTGCACAGCCAAAATCAACAAGTTTAATATTAGCTAGTTTTGGGCTTTTAAGCAGGACGTTTTCAGGTTTTATATCACAGTGAACGTATTTTTGTTCGTGTAGAGGAGCGAGATGTTGTAAGATTTGCCTGGGAAAAATAGCAGTCAGCCTCAAAGAGACGCCTTGATATTGGGTACGTTGAATTAACTGGAAAAGATTCTCAGAGAGTTTTTCGAATACTAAGCAGTGCACTTTGTCAGAAAGAGGAAAACTGCCGTGTGTTTGTAGTAAAGACGCTTTGAGAGTTGGAAATCTCTGACATAGAGGTGCTCTGTGTAGATGGTGTAATACTTGAGCTTCAAACTGGAGGGCGTTTTTGGAAACCCGTGAGACTTTAACTGCAACGGGGTGGCCTTTTTGTTCTTTTTTAAAGGGAGGGTTGCCTGTTAAAGTTGTAGAGAAGACAAAGCCTGTGCTGCCCTCGCCGATTTTTATGGGGGGTGTACAGAACTTCTTTTGCATTATTAGTTGAATAGCTCGACTCTCGGACGTTTCTTCTGTGGAATAAGAGGGAGGACGTCTTCTTTTTCTTGTTGCAACTTCTTGTCCCGCTGCAGCTTGTCGTGCAGCTCTTGCAGCGTAATATTTTTTATTAATATCCTTGTAGGATTTTATTAAATCGACAGTTAATTGACGAAGTGGGTTGTTATCGCGTCTTTGAACTTTTCGGCCTTGTAGAGCGCTTGTTGCCTGAGGGGAAGGAAGCGTTGAGTCTGTTTTAGACTCGCCGGTTTGTGCTGCTTTAGTTTCAGGGAGTATTGTAGTTTTTGTTGTTGTAAGTGCAGCCATGTTTTTTTGCTTTGTTGGTTGTTAAGTTAAGGGTAATAATACTATACAGATACAGTTACATTCAATAACAAGCTTTATTTTTTAAGGAGAGTAGTCGTTGTTTTTTTGTTTTAAGTTTTTAAGTGGTTGTTTGTGGTTTTGTAGCTTGGGGTATTTATGGTGGTCATATAGGAGCTTGTAATGTTAAACTGTGTCGCGTGCGATTGGAATTTTTTTGGTTTATAGGTTTTTAATGAAAAATAAATTTATACGTGTTACGGGTGCAAACGAACATAATTTATCGGATGTCAATATAGCGATCCCAAGGGACAAGCTCGTTTGCATCACCGGTGTTTCAGGATCCGGTAAGTCTTCTCTTGCTTTTGATACAATCTTTGCCGAAGGGCAGCGCAAGTATATGGAGTCGCTCTCTTCTTACGCACGTCAGTTCTTGAATCAGATGCAAAAGCCGAATGTCGAAAGTGTCGAAGGGCTCCCTCCTACCATCGCCATCGAACAGCACTCCGCTGGACAAAACCCACGTTCCATCGTAGCTACTACAACCGAAATCTACGACTATCTCCGCCTGCTCTTTGCTCGTTGTGGCCTCGTTCGCTGTTGGCATAAGGCGAAGGGGAGAAAGAAGAGCTGTTTAGAGCTCGTTCAAGCGCAACCACCATCACACATCATTGACGCCATCTTGTCTCTGAGAGCCAATAGCAAGTTAATCATCCGAGCCCCTGTAGTTGAAGGGAAAAAAGGCTTTCACAAGGAAGTATTTACAGATCTGATTAAAGCGGGTTTTATCCGAGCCCATGTGAATGGAAAAGATCGCGAACTAGATGCAGCAGAGATCGAAGATGAAGACAATCCGTTCGACTTAGCACGTTACGAGGCTCATTCTATTTCCGCAATTGTCATTCGTACGCGCGTTAAAGAAGAAAACCGCGCGCGTATTACGGACGCTGTCGAAACAGCGCTCAAGCTAGGAAAAGGAACCCTGTTCTGTGACGTTGAAGAAGAAGATGGTGAGACTTCAATGAAACTGTTTAGCGAAAATTTCGCCTGCCATAAACACCCACAATGCAGTCTTACTGAAATGGAGCCACGCCTCTTCAGCTTTAACTCACCTTACGGCGCATGCAAAGGGTGCAGTGGCCTTGGCACCACACAGGAGTTCGATCTCAATGCCATTGTTGACCCCGCACTCTCCATTCAAAAAGGCGCGTTCATCGGATTCCCAAAGGTAGGATATTTCTA
Source organism: Chlamydiales bacterium (assembly GCA_040264515.1). Lineage (GTDB taxonomy): Bacteria > Chlamydiota > Chlamydiia > Chlamydiales > JBDQID01 > JBDQID01. The sequence goes on along the minus strand of JBDQID010000033.1, from coordinate 5,984 downwards.
CCAAAAACATTACCAACGCTTGATCAAACGCTTTTGCAAAAAAGCTGGTATCGACACATACACACCTTTTGGAGAGCTCGCAAAAGAAGAGCAAGACGCTCTTCTTAACGGATCGGGCAGCTCTTTTGCGGGAGTCCTCTCACTGCTCCATCGTCGTTTATTGGAGACCGAGAATGAGAAGATCCGGGAAAAACTCAACGGCCTAATGAGCTCTCTGTCATGCCCCTCATGCAGTGGCGGGCGCTTGCGTCAAGAAGCTCTACACATCTTCTTAAGAGCGGGGAGCGGCAAAGAGGTTAATATCGTAGAACTCACCGCAATGACAGTACTCGATGCCGAAGAGTTTTTCTTAAGTATCGAGCTTACAAAAGAACAAAAGGTGATCTCCGAGCCGATTTTAAAAGAAATCAAAGCGCGCCTGCACTTCTTGAAATCCGTAGGACTCGAATACCTGAACCTGAACCGCAAAACAGCTACGCTCTCTGGGGGAGAGGCCCAGCGCATTCGTCTGGCAACGCAAGTGGGCACGGGGCTTGTCGGAGTCTGTTACGTGCTCGACGAGCCAACAATAGGGCTGCACCAGAGGGATAACACGCGCTTGATTAAAACATTGCGCCACCTCGTTGACATCGGCAATACCGTGATCGTAGTCGAGCACGACGAAGAGATGATACGCTCCTCAGATTACATCGTCGACATCGGCCCCGGCCCCGGTGTGCACGGAGGCTCCGTTGTAGCCGAAGGTACATTGAAAAAGCTTCTTGCTAACAAGCAGTCGCTAACGGCGAAATTTCTTTCTGGAAAAGAGAGTATACCCATCCCAAAGAAAAGACGCTCTCTTTCTAAAGAACGCGCTCTAAATGTTTATGGTGCGGAAGAGAACAACCTTAAAAAAGTGAACGCCACTTTTCCACTCGGAGGCTTCATCTGCGTCACAGGAGTCAGCGGCTCCGGGAAGTCAACGCTTGTAAATGAAATTTTGTTGCGAGGTGTCTACCAACAGCTAGGACTGAAAACTGAGAAACCTGGCAAAAACGCAAAGATCACAGGCCTCGAACAGATCGATCGCATCGTTGCAGTAGACCAATCTCCGATTGGAAAAACACCACGAAGCAATCCCGTGACTTACACCAACGCCTTCGATAATATACGCGCTCTTTTTGCCCTGAGTAAAGAAGCTGCCGCTCGCGGATATCTCCAAGGTCGCTTCAGCTTCAATGTTAAAGGCGGACGTTGTGAAGTGTGCCAAGGGCAAGGAACGAAAAAAATCGAGATGCACTTTCTTCCCGACGTCTTCGTTGAATGCGAAAGCTGTCAAGGTAGCCGCTACAACCCACAAACCTTAGAAGTGAAGTATCGCGACAAAAGCATCGCCGATGTCCTTAAAATGACAGTCGAAGAAGCTTCTAGCTTTTTCGAAGTCCACCCTAAAGTATCGCGAGTCCTAGAGAGCTTGAAGCAGGTAGGACTCGATTATATTGAGCTTGGCCAACCTTCGAATACTTTATCCGGAGGAGAAGCTCAGCGTGTAAAGCTCGCAGCAGAACTCAGTCGCTACTCCACAGGCAGGCAAGGCTCACAACACACACTCTACATTTTAGACGAGCCCACAACAGGATTGCATTTCTCCGACATTAGAAAAGTGCTCGCCTCCTTGCAAGCGCTTGTCGATCACGGTAACACCGTCATCGTCATCGAGCACAACCTCGATGTCATCAAATGCGCCGACTGGATCGTTGACCTCGGCCCCGAAGGCGGCGCCGGCGGCGGCACCATTATCGCCGAAGGCCCCCCAGAGCTCGTTGCCAAATCCAAAAAAAGCCACACCGCACACTATCTGAGATAAGGGTTTGAGTGAGTCCGTTTCTGAAAAGGAATTGTTTGTGAAATATAGAATGAGGTGTCGAGCGAGTCCAAAGGGCAGCAGACCGTTTCAGTCGTCCTACGGACTCGTTCGATAGCTCATTCTGTATTTAATAAACTCTTTATTCCGATGTGTAAAACCCAAGTTTTTCAGCTAACCGCTTCGCGTGCATCGTTTCTATTTCTTGGAGCTGTTTTGTATACTCGAGAGATTTTTTCCACTCCTTTGTACTCGTGAGTGGAGGGTTACCATCAAGAAAGTTTCTGCTTTCTTTAAGCCGATTGTTAATGAGATACTTTCATTTGCCTTTTTAATTCAGCGTGCTTTTCATCGAAATCCGTTATTTCAAATAGATCTTCTAGAGAGACTCCTGCTCCTTCCCCACATCATCATCGCGGTTACCACCAGCAGCGTCGCTGTCGCTATCGCTCTCGCTTTTGTCATCTGTTGCTAACTGTCTGCCTGCTGCAGGAGGGGGTAGCGCGTCTGCAGCAGCATGTTTGGCTTTTTCCACAGCAGCTGCTAATGCTTTTTTCATAGGCGAAGTGGTTTTATCGCGATTAGTGAGAAGCTCAGACGTAAATCTTGTAGCTATATCGAATGCCACAGCTTGCTTTACCCCTGTATTTATTTTAGCTTGAGCGATCCTTGAGGTGTCAGCTTTACTTAGGCTTCCAGTCATCGCTCTGGCGTCAGAGTCTCCATCATTTGCAACTTTAGTGTCTGTAGCGCTTCGATCCGAAGCAGAATCTGCATTACGAAGTTCTTCAAGTTTGGCGTCAGCTTTTCTTAATAATTTTCGAGCCTCTTCATCGAGTGTATGTACTGTTTCATGGGCTTTTTTGCATAGTGTTGATAGCTCTTTTCCTTCGCTACCGCCGTGGGTTTGCGCCAACTTTGCGAGGTCATCGGGGTGAGGGTAGTCGTTGAATAGGGTCTTTTTAGGTTCAACAATACTGTTATATGCTTTCAAAGCTTCGCTGTGTGCAGCTTCAGCTTCCTCAAGGGTATTGGCATTTAAGACTAGGTTAGACTGTTTTGTGATTTCTTCTGTAAGTTTGGTGACTTTATGGGCGAGTTGTTGCATTCCCATACAGGAGCTCTCGAGAGTTGCCAGAGCAGTCGATGTTGTGTAAAGTTCAGTTATTTGAGCTTCTTTTTCTTGGATTTTCTTGAGAGCTTTTTCGGTCTTCAATCGAGAAACTCGAATCTCCTCCCTAGCTTCAAGATGGTTTTTTTCGGATTTAGTATCGATGTTGGAGCTGTTCTCTTTTAAGAGCGTTGCAATTTCTATATTAGCTAGTTCAGCTTTTGTGAGAGCGTTGGTAGCATTGGTTTTTGCAATTAGAATTTTCCCGCTTATATCCTCTCTCCCTTCAGGGGTGTTGGTAGCGAGTTTAGCTTCGATAAGAGAGGTTTCGATATCTTCGAGAGCTACCTGGACGCGAATAGCGGCTCTTTTGGCTCTGATGGCAGCGGATTGAGCTGTGACTGTATTTAACCTTTTTTCCTTTTTAGGTGGTTTTTTAGCTGAAAGTGCTTTGCCCGTTTCTGTTTGCTGATCGTCATCGATAGCGAAGTCTTCGTCATCTGCAAGATCGATGATCATTTGAAGTTCTTCGTTTTTTCTTGGATCCGTCTCGAGTTCTAGATTTTTCTCAGCTGGACCTTTGCTGAGTTTAAGACTTGTCTTTAAGTCTGCTAAAGTTTGTAGCTCTTTTGCATCCAGTGTACCTCCTGCCTGGAGTGATCCGAATCGTAAACGTAGTGATTCTACGATGCTTGCTTTCTTTTCGTCGAATGTCAGATTGCGGTATGTACTGCTTTTATTGAGACGAGATAGACTCTTGCGAACAAAATTTTCTGCGTTTTGAAAAGAAGACTCCCTAAGCTTTATCATATCCTTTTGTAATACGCTAGCAGCACCGCTGATTGCATACTCTTTCTTCACTTGTTTTGTTAATATGTTCTTTAGAGCTTCGAATGACTCTTTATTACTTTCTGCTTTACGTAATACACTGTCAGCTCTTGTAACATTTTTGTCTGCGATGTTTTTCTTACGTTCAGTGTCAACATCGCTTCCACCTGAACTAGTTGCATCTGCTTTTGCTTCTAGTGCCTCTATTTCACGGTTTAATCTATCGAGCTCTTTTTTTGCTTCCTGCTGTTTTTTTAAACATGGACCGTGTGCTTTTTCGGCCTTTTTTTTGGCCTTTTTGGCTTTTTCAAACTCTGTTTTTTTAGCTTCGTTATCTTCTTGCGCCTTATTGTATTTGATTTGTGCCCTTGAAACCTTACCTTGGGCAGTATCACGAGCCATTACAGCGCTTTTTTGCGTCTCGCTTGGTTTTCTTAACCTGCTAAGGAAGGTTTTTTTTGGTACCAAAGCAGCCTTTTTATCGAAATCCTTTTTCGCTGCATCTAGAGTTGCTTTAGCTCGAGCTAAGGCTTCGTTTGATTTGTTAAATTTTCCTTCACAACCAGTGTGTGTACTATTTGCCTCATCTAATGTTACCTGTAGTCCCGTACTCGGTTTTCCATCGTTTCCTTCTGTACGCAATTCTTTCGAGAGCTTATCTTCTTTTGCCGCAGCGGCATCTCTTTTTTTAGTTAGGGATTCGATGGTCTCGCCCACCTCATCTCTTACAGCTTCGGCTTTGTCTAGGTTGGTCTTGGCGGTTTTAACACTCTGTTCCATTATTGGAATTGCAATCTCTATTTGCGCGAGTGCGGCCAGCTTATCTTCAAGGGATGCTTCAGGAGCTATAGCTTGTGTTATAAGCTTTCTAGCTGTTTCAGTCTCTGTTTGGGCAGCTGTTAATTTGCTAGCAGCTTCGTCAGCAGCTCTCTCTGCTGCTTTTCCTTTTCTTGTTTTAAATGCATTTGCAGCTATTATTTTTGCAGCTGCTCCTTGGAATGTAGCAATAGGTTTGGCGCCGGTACCTGTACTGTCTTTTGTTGCAGTTGCTCGTTTGGATTTGACTCTTTTAATAACTTTAGCTTCTGGTTTTTGGACTTTCCTCTCTGTTCCTTTGTGAACAGGATTAGCTGCGGCCTTGGTATTAGCATTGCGAATCGTAATGTCACTACCGCTACTGCCACTACCGTCAGCAGTAGCAGCAGCGCCGTCACCGCCACTGCCGCCAGCAGCAGCGGCAGCGCCGTCACCGCCACTGCCGCCAGCAGCAGCGGCAGCGCCGTCACCGCCACTGCCGCCAGCAGCAGCGGCAGCGCCGTCACCGCCACTGCCGCCAGCAGTAGCGGCAGCGCCGTCACCGCCACTGCCGTCAGCAGTAGCGGCAGCGCCGTCACCGCTACGGCCGTCAGCAGTAGCGGCAGTACGGCTACCGCCACTGCCGTCACGTTTGGATGATTTCATCTTATTTCCCTCGGCTTGACCCTGAGCCTCTGTAGTTCCTCCTGTGCTGCTGGTACCAGCTGTAGCACTGTCAGCACCGCTGGTAGCGGTAGCAGCTGTTGGTGTGGGAGGAGGGAGAGCTCTTTGTGCTGTGTAACTCGTTTTTACAGCTGCTTGAATTAGCGTACTATATTTATTGCTCTTTGCTAGCTCGTTAATTTTTGAAAATACTTCACTGCCGGTTTCAGCTTTTGTAGTTACAGCTTTTTGAGCCTCTTTGACTTTAGTTGTTATGGATGTAATATTTTCACAACTATCTGAGAGGGTCATTCCAACAAGACCTGTGCTTTTTTCGTAAGCGGCCAGAGTCTTATTCATTACAGAGTCAATTCGACTTTGTAGATCACCGCCAGTGAGTAGGGCTCCGTCTCCCTTTGTTAAGAGGCTTCTTTCAATCGTGACTTTATGGCCTTCGATGGTTCCGATTTGCACTTCACCTTGGGCTCCATTTAGAGCTTCACTAACACCCTCTGCGGATCCAATAGAGAAGTTAAAACTGGGAGGATTTTTGCCTGCAGCACCACCGTCCATGATCATACCATTTTTAAAATCATACTAATTTTAACGTGAGTTTCGTATTTATATCACTACAGGAAAGTTACTTAAATCACTTTTTGATAGATTCAAAGAGGGCTTTTTCTCCTGATGTGTGTAGGCTATTAATGCTCCGTATAAATTGACACAAAAATTAAAGAAACTACG
>JBDQID010000032.1:0-9525 GCA_040264515.1 Chlamydiales bacterium | reverse complement strand
GTAGGTCAGAATGATTAAAATCATCAGCATTCCAACGGTGATCCCAATAAAATTCATCAGACGCGCTCCGGATTATAGCTTACCTTATGGCTCGATCCGTTGTTGAGTTGGAAGACAAAAATTGAGGGCTCCAGTGAGTCTGTTCTTTGTAGCTCTAGTTTTATAAATTCGGGTGCTGCACTTTTTTTATCGAACGGCCATCTCTCTTGCCACTCTCCTTTTTCATAGAAAAACAGCTGCATGGAAGTTGTTTTTTCGATGAGTACTTCTTTTTGCAAAAGCAGGGGTTTTTTCAGTGGCAGGGGCCACCGCCTGAGAATAAGTTTGTTGTCATTAAGCTCAATTTTTCCAAGAGTGGTACCGCTAAAAGGGGACTCTTTGTTGTGTCCGCTGTTATAGCTAAAAACAAGGGCGTTATCTTCGAAGAAGAAATACTTCTGATTACCTTTATTCATCAGAGAGCCTTGAGCGCAAACCAAGTTGTTAAAGCAGTGAGCAAGGCGCGCTTGCATAAAGAGCCACTCTTCTGTCTCTTCGCGCTCGCTATCTAGTCGTGCGGCTGTTTTATTCATTTGAGAATAAAAGCCAAAAAGCCCCGAATATAAAACAGCTGCAAGCAGAAGCGCTACAAGCAGCTCAATAAGTGTAATGTATCGTTTCATGCCGTTATCATAACAGATATCAAATTTATTGAATATTATCCCCCACTCTACGGAGAGGTGGGTGTAACTATTGTTTGTCATAAGAGAAACCGAGATAATATCCTAAAACAATTGATCAAGCTTCCTAAAAAACGTGAGATCGACTCTTAATTTCACTCCTGTTTAGTGGTTTATAGAAATAGTTTTTAGACCACGGCAGTGGTTGTTTCTCTTTTTAGCCCAGCACTTTAGTGCTGGGACGGGATAATAAGAATAGTGTGCCGCGCCAGCGCCACCTCTCTTCTTTTTTAACTTTGAGATCTTAAGAGATGCCACTACTGTGGCATAGATTTTCCCCTACCTTTCCCAATACTAAAGTATTGCGCTAAAGAGGGGTGCGGCCACTATCGTATTGTTTATTTAATTCAAGACGATATGCTGCTGATTCTTGTAGTTGAAATTGGCCACAGAAAGGATGTTACTACAGATAAGAGAGAGAGAGCTTTTCAGACTTTTGTTGATGGATACAGGTACAGGTAGAACGAGCGTGTAAACGGCTCTTCTTCGCTGTCGTCTTTTTTAAAGATGACGGTGAGGTCGAGAAGGTACTTGGTGTACTTTTCGCCCTCTTCGAGGCGTTCATCTTCGATACGAATTTTGCGTACGCGTTGGTAGTGCGCTTTTCCTTCTGAATCAAGAGGAATAGCAAGCTCTATTGGCTCTTCTACAATATAGGGCGCGCGCTTTAAGCTTGTCGGTGTGATCTCTTCTCTTTCAACTAGCGCACGCATTTCAGCGAACTCTATCCACGCTTGTCGCTCGAGGTAGCTTTGCTCAATGAATTGGATTTGGTTGCGATAGATGGCGTAGTACGGGCGCAGAAGATACGGGGTGATGAAAGCCACGAGCGTGAGTGCTATCATGACTTCTAAGAGAAAATAGTAGTGCTGTCTATGACGCTTCTTATGATGTAGCTTTATCGAGCTCTTTGAGCAGCTCTTGCGGAAAAGCGCGCATTGGCTCTTCATCCTCTGGAATCTCTTCTGGTTCATAGCTGACCTTTATGTGGCTCGGATAACCCTTTAATGTAATGTAGAGCGGCTCTATTTGCTCGGAGTCTCCTTTTGCAAAGATATGCAAATGCCCTTTCGACATCAAGCCCCCAGGAGATGTAAAGAGTAGCTCGATATTTTGTAGCTCTTCTTTTTTGCCTGCGGGATTGATAAAGAAGATGTTTTCAATCTCAGAGAGCTCAAGGCGGTCTTTTTGTAAGAATGCAAAAGCGGTCTCAGTTTGCTCTTCTTCTGTGATTTCACTCTCGCTATCACAGTTGTTCGACGGATTATTTGTGGAAGTAGAGCCGTTGGTCTGAATTTTCACCCGTAGAGTATCATTTCTTTTTTCAAAGAAAAAACGTATGTCATTATGGGCGTAAATCATTTGCGCCTGAGCTGCCCTCATGCTTTCGGCAAGTTGATTTACTTGGCGATAAAAGCGTTCGGACTTAATCCCTTGATACAGATTAATTCCAACAGCAGAGCCGATAAATGCAACCAGCATTAAAACCATAAGCAGCTCGATTAAGGTAAAAAAAGAGCGTCTATTTTTGCTGCACTTACTCTTCGAAGAGGGTGTCATGACTCTCTTTGTACTCTTCAAATCTCTCTGATGTGACTTCAATGACGATTTTTCCTCGATGATTTCTTTTGATGCTCACGCGGTAGCTTTCTCCCCATCCATCCGTTTTGAGCGCTTCTGTATTGCCTGTTAGTGGGGATCTGGCGACATAATCTTCCCACTCTCTTTCGATCTGATTAATTTTTCGCGGATGTTTGGCAACGGAGAGTTCTAGAATTTCTTTGATTTGTTTCACACCTTGGTGTGTTTTAAACGCTTTGCCGTAATCCATGGCGTCTTTGACTTTGTAAGTCACAGCCCCTGCAATCAACGTGATTAAAAACATCACGATCATGATTTCAATAAGGGTCATAAACTTTTTACGTCTTTTTTTTGTCTGCATTTTTATTCCTATAATTTTATTAAAACCAACATTGATTCTACCCGTTTATCCATATCAATTCAATCTCTTCGCTTATCACCTCTGGGCGATCCCATTATTAAAAGGAATAATTTTTAGATTACGGTAGTGCTCTTTTTCAAGATCTTCAAGTTAGAGGGGAATAGGGGTATCACTACCGTGACACAATATTATTACTGTTTTTCCTAGCACTGAAGTGCTGGGCTGAAGAGAGGTGTGATCACTACCGCGGTCTAAAAATTATTTTTATAAACTTTCTATACAGCGATCTCCCACCCTTCTCCTTGGCATATGATTCGCATGAGTTGTACGCAAGTAATGAAAGTGAGGAGATAGGGATGTTAGCGGGGTACTTTTCAGGGGCGTCAGGCCTTCACTACAGTTCACAGAAGTTAGAAGTTGTTAGTAACAACTTATCGAATGCAAATACAACAGGATACAGAAGGTCTTCTTTTGTTGTGCGCAACAGGGAGCCGAACCAAAGAACGAAGTGGGTCGATTCTGCAGTACGTGAGCGTAACCCGGTCTTTAACGGGTTGCAGCGAACGGGGATATACAAAATTTACGGGGAGACGGGTCCTCTGCAAGCAACGGGCAATAACATGGATATTGCCATTCCACCTGAGCTGAAGAACGCCTTTTTTGCTGTACGACGTGCAGGAGAGAACGATCGAAATACGTACTACACACGCAATGGTGGACTGACAATCGGCTTTGAACAGCCGGATAATCCGGAGAGTCAATCAGTGCTCTACCTTGGTGGTCACATTGCCTTAGATAGTACCAATCAGCCAATCCCAATTAATGCGTCTGGCGGACAGATCAATATTGGTTCAGACGGCTCGGTTCGTCAGGGAGATACTCCCCTTGGGGAGCTTCCAGTGTATCGATTAAATAAAAGTAACGATCCCAATGTACAGGCGGGTGCAAACCTACAGCTGCTCTCACAAATGGGAGATTCGCTTTTCAAAATTCCAGACGAATTTAGTTCAGAGATCAACCCGTATCGCTTAGAGAGCGGGGTTGGAAATGTCACCCGTGTGGTCTCACAGGGGGTAAGAGAGAGTTCAAATGTTAATTCAATTGATCAGCTTCTGACGATGATGGAAGCAAAGGGAGAGTATTCGAGTAATACTTCCGCCATTACAAAGCAGATGGAAGGGCTTACAAAGCTGTTTCAGTTGGTTAGGTCATAAAAGGTTCAAGGAGGACAGAGCAATGATGCGATCGCTATGGACGGCGAGTACAGGCATGAAGGCACAGATGACAAATTTAGATGTCATCGCGAACAACTTAGCCAACGCCAGTACAGTAGGATTTAAGAAAAGTAGAGCAGACTTTCAAGACTTGATTTATCAAGCAATTAAAAAACCAGGCCAGACAACGGGCCCAAATAACCAACATCCAGTAGGTCAAGAGATTGGTGTTGGTGTTAAGAATGCAGCAATTACAAAGCAGTTTACAATTGGATCAATGACACGAACAGATCGCGACTTAGATGTGGCGATTGCGGGACACGGATTTGTTCAAGTGGATGGTCCTGGGGGAGAGACGTTTTATACACGAGACGGCTCTTTTAAGCTTTCAGGGGATGGAGAAATTGTGAATTCGGATGGTCTTTTTATTACAGGCCTTGGAACCGTTCCATCAAATGCACGTGGTATTGCTGTTAGCCCTACAGGGCAGGTGAGCTATATTGATCAGACGGGAGCAGAGACAGCGATTGGCACTATGCAGCTAGCAATGTTTGTTAATCCGTCAGGACTGCATGCAGCTGGCAGTAATCTCTATCAAGAGACACCAGCTTCGGGAAATGCGGTACTTACAACACCAGGACTTGAAGGCTCTGGAACACTCCAGCAGCACTTCTTAGAATTCTCCAATGTAAACGTTGTTGAAGAGATGGTGAATCTTATTTCTGCGCAAAGATCATACGAAGTTAATTCTAAGGTGATTAAGACAACAGATGAAATGTTAGCAACAGCTACACAACTAGCTAGGTAATCAGATATGATAGCACGTTTTTTCTTTCTATGTTTTTTACTTAGTTCAACAGTGGAAGGCTTTTCTAGCCCTCCAGCCGAGGCGATTATTCGCCTTGTTGACAAAATCTCCGTACGGGCACCCGTTGTAACTCTCGGAGAAATAGCAAGTATAGAGAGTGAAAACGACGCCCTGCGTACACAACTCTTACAGCTACCCGTGGGCGATGTCCCGCGGGTTGGCTCTTCGCGTATTATCTCTTCGTTTAAGATAAAATCTATCTTACAAAACGAAGGACTTTCTAACGTTAAAGTATATGGAATTCAGAGCACTGTCGAGGTAGAAACACGCCTTGTTGACGAAGAGGAAATACGCGAAATGGTTCGCGACTGGGTCTCTGAGAATATTAACAAGGATGTCGATGCAGAGGTCACTTTTTCCATACTGCCTAAAAACTGGCTTGTGCCGCTTGGAAGTGGCGTTATCATCGATGTCGAACCTCCAAAGAAAAAGCGCTTAGCAGGCTCGGTTTATCTAAACGTACGAGCAACTGCTGATGGAAGGGTGATATCTTCTGGTAGAACTCGAGTCAAAATAGCACTGTATAAAAAAGTTGCGGTCGCCATACGCCCTGTGAAGAAAGGCGAGAGGATCGAGGCAAAGCATGTGGAAATTAGACGTGCGGATGTCACGACTTCTAAGGGAATGGAGGCACAAGCGTTAGAAGATATTCTTGGAATGGTTGCAAAACGCGATCTTAATCTGGGAAAAATTATCTCCGTTAACGATTGCACACGACCTGTGGTAATAGAGAGAGGATCTTTGAACCGGATTTTTGTTCTTAACGGCCATGTGCGATTGAGTATTTCTGGTGCAGAAGCTCTTCAGAGCGGGAAAAAAGATCAACTTATCATATTTAGTAACCCAATGAATAAAAAAGAGACGCTTAAAGCTCGTGTTGTACGTGCAGGTGTTGCCATGATTAAACTTAAATAAAGGTAAATTCAATGAAAAAGTTTTCACTTCTGCTATCCATCGCCCTTATTGCCAGCGGAAGCCACGCAACGGCTCAGATGGGAAAGCTCTATAAGTTAAGCGCCTCACCATACGCAAGTAACATTGCTCATAAGGCAGGAGATCTTCTAAGTGTTATCGTTGAAGAGAGCGCCACGACAACAGATCAGGGGAATCGCAAGTTAGAAAAAGAAGACGACCTCACCTTTAGCTTAAAGAAGTTTTTCTTTCCTCACTTTAAACCAAATGTGGGTTTCGATGATACAATCTCAAGCGGGACTGAACCTGGTTTTGATTTGAATGCAAAGCGAGAGTACGAGGCAAAGTCAGAGAGCGATTCTAAGCACTCTTTCATGACGACACTTCAAGTGCGTATTATCGAAGAAGTTACAAATGGACAGTTTCTGGTTCAGGGCAAGCGAGATGTGAATATCAACGGAAAAAATCGTACAATTTATGTAAGTGGCGTTATTCGCTCTGATGACATTGACCATGCAAACCAAATTAAATCACACCTTATTGCCGATGCCGTTGTTGAAATTGACGGAGATATAGTCTCCGAGGACCTTGAGCCCGGTATGATGAGTAATATTTTATCAAAAATTTTCTTTTAAGGAGGCACCAATGAAAAAGTTTCTCTCTCTCCTCACCCTTGTTCCATTACTAGCCTCCGCACAAGTGCACGAAGCGATCCCAAAGATGCTACGTCAGGCTTATAATGAAAAGGTTGCACCGTTTCGCCAGACACCCGTTAAGGGGCGAAATATAAAAATTCAGGATCTTGTTAATATTGTTGGAGAAGAGAGTGTTAAGCTTTCTGGCTTTGGAGTTGTTACAGGCTTGAATAAAACTGGAGATGGCTCCCCCGCTGCTATTAAGATGTTGCTCAACGTTGCAAAAAAGCAAGGCTTGCGTATTATGGAAGGAGATGTTGCTCAACAAAATGTAGCTCTCGTTAGCATCTCAGCTACAGTAAATCCTCACCAACGAACCTTTGATGTCGCTGTGAAGTCTGTTGGAGATGCCAAATCTCTACAAAATGGCTTTCTTGAAGGCTCAACTCTCTATCCCATCGGTAGCAATGAAATTTTCGGTATGGCAGCAGGGCCACTTGCACTCGGTGCTCGTCATTTCGATGCAGAAGGCGGTGGAGATGCGGGAGGATTTGCATCTGTTACTGTGGGTCACCCCACTCTTGGCTTTGTTCTAAATGGTGGCGAACTGCTTAAAGAAATTCCATCGAAGCGGGTCAACAAAGATGAGATCACTCTTTTTGTTAAATATCCCAACGATCGGACATCGGCAAATATTGCGAAAAGTATCAATAGCTTTATGAGTGATATTGGAATTAAAGCGATTCCAAAAAATGCTTCAACGGTTGTTTTGCGTCTTCCCAGAGGATATGAAGGGCGCCAAGGAGAGGTTACAAAGCTGATTGCTGATATCGGAGATCTTCCAACAGTTGTATCTAGAAAGGCAATTATTACCATCGATCAGGGCTCTGGTGTCATCGCCATGACTGAAGGGGTTAAAATGGAACCAGGTTCGATAGCTGTTGCAGGCCTTACCGTAACAGTATCATCGAATATCACCCCTGTAACACGCCAAGGGGAGTTCGACGGAAATACGTCCTTTACCGATCAGCCAGAATTAAAACTATCAGAAGATAGTGCAAATTTCTTACGCCTTCCAGCAGGTACAGATTTGCGTAAAGTACAGGAGACTCTTAACGCTCTTCGGCTTACCCCTACGAGTGTTATCAGTGTATTTAACGCTATGCACAAGGCTGGCATGATTCATGCAGATATAAGAGTCATACCAAGATAGAACAGGCATACTTTGCCTGAAGGAAGAAAGACAATGGACTTGCAGACAGTACAAGCATTCTCACAAGATCCCCTTCCAAGCGTAAAAGGAGAGAGGGATCCAAAGAAGATTGCAGCTCAATTTGAGGCGATATTTTACAAAATGATTCTTAAGCAAATGAGAGAGTCAGAGACAAAGGATGATCTTTTCTCCAGTAGTGAAATGGAGATGGTGCAAGGGCTAAATGACGAAGCTGTTGCAGAAGAGATCGGTAAAAGAGGAGATCTTGGCATAGGTCAGATTGTTCTTAATTACATTGCTAAGCATGAGAGTGAAGATACGGTCTCCCCAGATCAGTTTGAGACAATGTTCAATAAGCCCTCTGGGCTTTTAAAAGGCTGAGGGGTGTCATGAGAGATTCAATCCTATCCGATACAGAAGCTCTTCAAGAGCTTAAAGATTCTCTAGCTGTTTTAATGCAAAGAGAGATGGATGTGATGAGAGAGGTACTTAGTAACCTTCTCTCAGAACAAGACGCCTTAATAGGAAATCATACAGAGGCTGTAAAGATTGTCCTTTCTCAACGAGATGAATTGACTCACTCCCTTACAGAGGTTAGAAGACACCGCCTTGAAAAACAAAAAGAGCTTGCAAAGCTACATGCTGAAGGAAAAGATAGCATCAGCGTTGATTTTTACGATTACCTCGATCCTACCGATTCGAATAACATTACACTTTTTTCAATTCGCGAACAGATGCATAGCGTTGTTGAGAGGATTGATGCACAAAATAAACGCAATCAATACCTTTTGCATAAAAAAGTGAGCTTTAACTCTCAGCTCATGGGCCGACTAAACCCTGCAAACAAAAATAAAACATACGGTCCTGCAGGGCATTACAAAGCGAAGACGAAAGTTGCAACGATGACTCTCATCAATAGGGAGGGATAAGGACATGCCTGGATCATTCGGCGGATTAAGAACAAGTCTCTCCGGTGTACTCACTCACCGTAAAATGATTGAAGTTACATCAAATAACATCGCCAACGCATCTAATCCCGATTATTCAAGACAAGAAGCACGCCTTGTTAGCAAGGGGACAGTATATGAGGGTGGACTACCCTTTGGATACGGTGTCGAAGCGAATGCTATTCTACGTATTAGAGATGAGCTTTTAGATAAGCAAATCCTCCTTTCTAAATCCACAGGAGCGGAATTTAAAATTAAGGAGAAATGGCTTAATAAAATTGGATCTGTTTACAACGAACCCTCAGATTCCGGTATTAATCAAGCACTTTCGCAATTCTGGGAAGCGTGGTCAGAGCTATCTACGGAGCCGGAAAATTTTGCTACACGCTCTAATCTTATGTCAAAGACAAATAACTTAACAGAGCTCATGCGCACTCTCGATACAAAACTTGGACAGTTTCAAAGAGAGCTCGATATAGAAATTGAAAATACAGCGGAAGCTTTGAATACGTTAGCAGCAGAATTTGCACAGTTAAATAAAGAGATCTTTGAGATAGAGCTTGGCTACATTAATGAAGCTAATGACTTACACGATCAAAGGGATGCTGTTTTAGCAAAGATTTCAGAAAAAGTAGATGTAACGACTCAAGAGACCGACAATGGGATGGTGAATCTTTTTATTAATATGCACCCTCTTGTTTTTCATACCGATGCGGAGAAGTTAGTTGTTAATCCAGATCCTCTTGATGCAAGTAAGATAAAAGTTTCTTGGGAGTATGGCGATCCAGTATTCTTCCCAGAAAAAGGAGAGCTTGGTGGCCTTTTAGATCTTCAGGTAGGAGAGCTTGCCAGCCTTAGATCTGATCTTGACGGTTTTGCAAGTACTCTAATTCAGGAAGTAAATAAAGTTTATGCAAACGGTATTGCTCTTGACGCTGACACCTCTCGGCAAAGTAATCTTGGCTATGAGGCGTTTGGTGTTCCCGATAGTACAGCAGCACTGAGCTTAGTACCAGCAGGGCAGAGTGGTTCTATGCACGTCTCTTTTTACGATGCAAATAGAAAGCTTGTTCGC
>JBDQID010000031.1:0-9600 GCA_040264515.1 Chlamydiales bacterium | reverse complement strand
GACGAGACATAGATATGATATCTTATTGGAAAATCTTAATAAAATCATTGACCTGATGCTAGTATATCTGGTGTTGACCTTTAATAAAGTTTTATTGAATGTGGCAGGATGATGCTTAGAGCCAAGAATATTAGAAAACTTAAACTTTAAAACTCATTGCCATGCAGAATACCACCGCCTCCTCACTCAACGTGGTAATCAAGAACCAATAGAGTATTTCAAAAAACTTCTCTCAAGCTCTCTAAATCCTAAAAAGCCACTCTATAAACTACTGCAAAAGCGACTTATTCAAGCCCTATACAGCTACCTACGCTCTGGAGTCAGTACCGTGCATCCCTCACTAAGTAAGCTATATCCCGATATTACAGAGCTGGCAAAAGAACTCTCAAGCTTCGCACACTACCACCTAGAAGTGCATCGCCCAAACTATAACGATGTTATCAGCTCCAAACGATTTAAACATATCTATACAGCCTTAAAAGAAAAAGAGATACCCAGTAGTATCGAACAACTTAATCACTCCGAAGAAATCCATGCAATCCACAAAAATATTCAAAATCTAGCACTGCTCTGTCACGGTTTAACAGTCATCAAAAGAAAAGTATGGCTCTCTGATGAATGGATACATACAAAGAGTCTATCCGATGAAAAAATGACGGAATTAATTATCTCAAACAACTTACAAAAAATCCTTCTACAAGAGGATATAACTCCCAAAAAAATAACATTAAAAATCCATGAGATTATGGATAGCATATTCTCCGCACTTTCTGAAGAAGAAGTCGTACTCTTAAAGAGCATGCTATCTCAAGAAAATCCCGGTAACCAACTGTTTCACGAAAACATCGTTAATAGAATCATCCGAAATGGCTCGGTAGGAAAAACCGTTCTAAAATTTTTTAAATCAAGAATTCTTGAAATCAGAGAAAGCTTACTTACCGTTACAGCTGCCATGGAAACTGTCGCCCCAAGCGAAGAGATCCCAGCCCATGCACTCCCCCTTCCGTTCATAATGAAATCCGGTGGAGAAACAAAAAAATAACACCGCTATATTTAAAGGAGTGAAAGTGCAACCCTCTGGACTATTGCACTTTCACTCCGTTAATCTGATTTTACATAAGGTTTGAAAAGCACTCAACATTGAATTATCGAACATCCTAAGATTCAATGTTGAAAGAGCAGTACTTTATTTTACTGTTACTTTTTTTTTATTTAATCCGATAACATGAGTAAAACATGCGAAGAGGGCAAGGGTATGGCAATTCCAAGACAGCTAAAAGAATATTTAGAGGCACAGAAAGTAAAATACAGCCTACTTCAACATCCTAAAGCTTATACAGCTTCAGAGATAGCAGGCAAACAACACATCCCTGGAAAACAGTTTCTTAAATCTGTTATCGTTAAAGCTGATGACGAATACATGATGTGCGTCCTGCCCGCCACACACCTCGTTGATTTCGATAAACTAAACAGTGTCGTTAATGCAAAAGAACTACGGCTTGCATCCGAAGAAGAACTCTCCAGCTTATTTCCCGACTACGAGCTTGGTGCCGAACCTCCTTTTGGACAGCTTAAAATTCTAGCCGACGAGCACATCGAAGAAAATTCCGATATATTCTTCAACGGTGGTACACACACCGATATCGTACAAATCAGCTACCAAGAATTCCAACGACTCTCCAAGCCAAATAGACAGAACTTTGCCCGGCATATATAAAGCTCAAATCATCTTTGTGCTGCCCACCCTTTAATTTTTTTATGAATTTTCGTAAAAAATTAACGAAAAGACAAGGTGACACGGGAGTAATAAAATTATATTTTTGATTTTATTTTCTCTTCGTATTCCGCTCTCTTCAACTTGAAAACATTCAAATCGATGATTAAGAGCGAGATTTTGAAGGTTTCAGCTTAAAAAATGTTTGCATAATCGACTGGGTTAAATACACCATCAAAGGCGTTCCATAAGCCCACGACAAAAGAACCGAAGCGATAACACCAGCTCCAACAACATCGTCAGACAGCCAATGAGCACCGCTTATAAGGCGAGGAAAAGAGGCCAAAATCGTTAATAAAAACGTTGGTAGAATGTATTTACGACTATTTGCAAAACAGAGGAAACCCGCCCACATTATAAGGACAACCGTATGATCACCAGGGAAAGAGTGAATCGAGGCGTCCTTAATAGCAAGTGTTGGAAAAGATTCAGACAGACGTATCGCATAATCCATAGTCATCGTAGGGCTCAATCTCTTTAAAGCCAAAAAAGTGCGCATAAAGAAATTAATCGAAATCAAAGAAACAAGCGTATAGATCGCAAAAGAAAAAAAATGCACTCCCCGAGCAAGACGCTCTTTACGCTCTCCATCCCAAATATAATGCAAAACAGCACTCCCCATCAAAGCCGCTGTTAAAAGATCCGCTACTCTATGATTAAGAAGAGCAAGCACCGCCTGCCAAGAAGTACGCCCCACAAGGCTATAATTCACCGTCTGAAAAAAAAGCCGATCAAAATGATCCCATAATCCACGAAAATCGGGAATCAGCCACGAAAGCAGCAATGCTAGAGCAATAAGATGCCCTTTATACAAAAGCGAATAATCTTTACGTACCACTGTATTTCCTTCTAAATCAGAATCAAAGAGCTCCAAATCCTGACATATCACCACTTATTCGTAAACAAAAATCCGCTGTATTCTAGGTCCCAAACAAGCAATCAACTCGTGCGAAATAGAGTCTCCTCTAAATGCAAACTCTTCGATAGAAAGAGATGGCAGCAAGCCACCAAACACCGTTACAACATCCCCAACCTTAGCCTCCGCTATATGCGTAATATCACACATCATAAAGTCCATACAGATCGAACCCACCATCGGAGCCAGCTTGCCACAAATTGAAACCTCGCCTTTACCACTATAATGCCGATGAATCCCATCGAAATAACCCAGCGGAATCACTGCTATTTTCTCCTCTTCCCTCTCTACCACATAATTCCTTCCATAAGAAATCGTCTCTCCTCTCTTACAACGGTTAATTCCTACAATTCGAGAAGTTAGCTTCAATGCCGGAGAAAAATGAAACTCTTGCTCTACTGAGGACGATTGCGAAATCCCAAACATCGCAATTCCAAGACGAACCATATTCGTTCCCGAAAAACGTATCGCCCCTGCTGAATTCGAAATATGTGTATAAACAGGATTCACTCCCTTTTCTCTCATTCGCTTAATAGCAGACTCAAATCTAGATTTCTGAGACAAAGTAAACGCATCCTCTGCAGCATCTTCAGCACACGCAAAATGTGTCATCACCCCTTCCAGATCCAATCCATCAGCCTCTATAATAGCCTCTGCCAACTTAAGAGAATCCTCCACACGGCAACCAAAACGGCTCATCCCCGTATCAATATGCAAATGTACTTTCACTGGTTGCTTTTTTTTACATTGAGCCAACGCTGTAACCATCTCCTGAGAGCTTACTCCAACCTGAAGATCAAAGTACACTATCTTTTCAACTTCAAACGGTGCTGCGTTAATAACTAATATATCCGCTATGATACCACTATTCCTTAAAGCAATTGCTTCATCAACATTTGCTACACCAAAAATATCAATTCCAAACTCAAGCAAACTTTTAGCTAAAATAGGACCGTCAGTACCGTATCCACTCCCTTTAACAATCGCCATGATACGTGTATTTTCAGGAAGTTTCTCCCTTATTGCCTCAATATTCTCACCTATTGCAGACACATTTATCAGAAGACGTGAATTACTCACTTCCTCAGAAAAAGCACTATAAAGTGGCTCTAGAGGTGTTTTTTTTGCACCTTTAAGTAAAACCGTATCACCCTTTTTCAAACCCTTCTTGATCTTTCTAGCAACCTCTTCCTCCTCATTACAACTCTCCACTTGTATCAAAGGCGAACTCTCTTTAAGTGCCGAAACCAAAGGTGCATAATTTTTTTTCCCCACCAAAAAAAGCTCATTCACTCCTGCTTGCGCTATAGCCTTTCCAATCTGTTGGAAATCCGTAGAGCTCTCGGAGTAGTCTCTAAGCCCACTAAAAACAAAAACCTTCTTCCTAGCACCAGAAAAAGTACGTAAGTATTTAAGTGAATGTAAAACAGAAAGTGGATGTGAGCAGTAGGAGTCATTAATTACTGTAAAACCAGAGCTCGACTGCCATAACTCTCGACACATAGGCTCCGGAGAATATCCCTTAAGCTGCTCTCTTAGCCTATCTTTCGATACACCTAAAAGAGAAGCTGCTTGGGTTGCAATCTCAACAATGTTCGACGCATAAGAGAGCTCCGATGCAAGAGGCTTCTCCCAAGAAAAAGAGCGAGCCTTCAACTGCGCTAAAAAAGGCAATAGCTGTCGATCTTGTGGATGCAATACCCAACCATCAGCTCCAACAGAGAGTAAAAGAGAAGCCTTCTCTTTTGCTATCAGCTTAAGCTCCTTCATCGTAGAAAGATGCGCCTTACCAATATTCGTTAAAATCGCATAATCCGCACCCAACATGCGAACAAGCGGCTCCATCTCTCCTACCTGAGAAATCCCCACTTCAATAACAGCCAGATCATCTTTCTTCCCTATAGTAAAAAGACTTAAAGGAACTCCAATCTGACTATTAAAACTTTCCGGAGAAAACGCTACGGTGTGTTCGGTACGCAAAAAATCTACAAGTAGATCCTTCAACACAGTTTTTCCAAAAGAGCCCGTTATCGCCACAATCTTAGTTGATAACTGCCTACGGTACGCTGCTGCGATTTCTTGAAGAGCTCTGACTGGGTCATCGACACGAAGTAAACTCTGACCATTATCTGGGCCATTATAAGAGCTATCAACAAGTACAAATTTCGCTCTTGTTTGAGGAATAAAAGCGTGTGCACTCACACTCTTTCCGGAAAATGCAACGAAAAGAGAATTCGATGACGTTATCATTCTTGAATCAACAACGACTTGATCAATATTAGCTACTGTATCAGGTTGACCACCAACTTCTACAAAGCGATGCCAACAACGAAGGTCAAATAAATCCATAAAAAACAATTGACAGTTCAACCCCTTCAGGATATCAGAAGTGTATATAATAAGTCATCTTTCATGCATTAATTTCAAGGAGGAAAGCATGAGTGCTCTTATGAATTCAGTTAGCCATTATTTGGAATATAAAGACTGGACCGATGTCCCTCTCTATAATTCAAAAGACAAAAAGTGGGTCCTCGAGCCAAAAACCAACATCATCGCCCGATATCACTTAAGCTTATTTCAAAAAATAGGCAACCAATTACTAACCCCTCTTGCGAAAGTCGTTAAATGGCAACGCAAAACAACAAGCTCCTGGCAACGCCTTGCCGCACGCGTACTTGTGTTCTCTATTGGCTTCTTCTCTCTGCCTGTCCTCGCTACAAATATGGCTCTAGAGCAACTGCGCTCCAGAGGCTATACTCTCATGCACTCTAAAAAATCAATGCGAAATGCACCTCCTATAAAATCCTCTAGAACTTCAAGACAACGCACCTACCCCTCTAAAAATAAAAAAGTTGTATTTCTATACAAGCAACTCCTGCTTGCAAAAGAAAACAGAAACGCCAGAACAATTCAATCAATGCTCAAAAAACACAATGCTCGCAATGGATTTCAGCAAGCAATAACACGGATTCGCGGAGAGCAGCAACTAGAATCCGAAAGAAAAGCTGCTGTAAATCTAGCTCAAGAAGCCTCAAAACAATCCAGAATCATCGATAGATGTCGCACAACTATCGAAAAATTCCAAAATTCCGACCAAACAAGCACACTATTTCACACCTGGCGCTTAAACACACAAGAAAGGGCAAAGACACGATTTAACCAAGAGCTCGATGAGGTGAGAGAAACTATCTACAACAACTTCGATAGAGAGTATCAAGATTTCAAAACAAATTACTTACAAAATAGCGAAGGTAAACTGTTTCCGTATTGTAAAAAGAACCAGGAACGAGCCATTTTCGATAAAAGAAATTTCCTGAAAAAACTCATCAAACCAATGAGTAAAAGACAAGTTCGTAACCTTGGCAACAGAGGCTGGTTCCGACGACACAACGTCCCCTCTCAAGGCGATCTAGGAAGCTATCTTGTTCCCCTTAGAAGTAGTGCACAAAACTACTTTGGTCCCCACGTTGGACTACGAGAAGAAAAACTCCCTGATCATAAAAAAATTGTTTGCATTGAAGATTTTACCAACTGGAGTAAATTTAAAGATGAAGGATTTATACCTGCCTTCACAAAGTTTATGCTTAATAAATTCCCTGTTAAGCGACCAGTTGAGAGCAATCCATATTCTGAAGTGTGTAAAAAGAATGAAGAGCAACTATTCAACGATCTAAAGCAACTTTTCCTACAACAATATTTTATTAAAGAACACGACTGTGAAGCTGTCTATCTCAAAAAAAGAATAATCAAAGTAAAACTTCTACACACACTACCCTCATTCACTCAAAACACAGAAAAGTGGCAATTCATTAATGAAGAGAGTAAAGAGCATAGCTCATCTGAGAGTAAAGCGGCTCTCTAATAGACACAACCATACTTTTACGCATAAGCTATGCGTAAAAGTATGGTTGTACCTTTGAAATTATACCAAAATTAGCCATAAGTTTGGATTTTCTGGTATAAAAATATTTGAGAAATCTCAAAACAGTTACTAAAAAGCTTCTTAACTCATGCTCTTGGAAAATTTAACCCCAATCAGAGCTGAAAACAACCCAATAGGCAACAAAACAACCGTAACCGGATACAACACCTGATTCTCTCCTAAAACCACGGCAGCTTGAAGAACCGTAAAAAAAGCTAAAAGAGAAAAAAGCGCCATACTATAAATGAAGAAAACTCGGAGATGACGCGTAAAGACCATACAATACGGTGCAACCCCCAATACAACAAAAAAACAAACCAAAGGCACAAATAGCTTGTAAACAAGATTTGTTAAAATCTGAGCCTCCTTATCTGTTAACTCATCCCGATAAAAAGAAATCTGCTCCCATAGCTGTGAAATAGAACGCTGATCCGGAGGATTCAACGCCGCACGCAAAAGATCCTCATCAAAACGCATCTCAGCAAACGTCTTCTTCTTAAAAGACTCAACTAAAATAAACTCTCCAAGCGTATTGCGAATAAGATGATCCACATAATGACTCTCTGGTGGAGAGGTCTGCGGATTTAAATACTTCATACGATAAATATGATCCGCCGAATGCACCCAGTACACATCAAAAAATGCAGAACGATCCATGTCATAACTCTGATACAAAAGCGTTGTATTATCACTCAAAGGAAGCTCATAGAGGTACTGCTTCTGATTAATCGAAACATCTTCTGCGAAATATCGATCCTTAAACAGCTGTAACGAATAGAGTGCAGCTGGAGAGAAAAACTGAAAATTCAAATACAAAAACAGCGTACAAAGAGAGGCTATAAAAACAAAAGGGCGTAACAGCTCCCTAAGACGAACTCCACCAACAAGCAAAGAGACTAACTCATTGCGAATATTCGAAGAACAAAGCACCTTAATCGTCGAGAGCATTAACGCAAACGAAATGAGAATTTCAGCTCTCTTCGAAAAGTGACAAAGATAGTAAAAAGCAACCTCATACAAAGGAATTTCTTGCTGAGAGAATAGTTTTGTATGAGCTGCATAATCAATGAGAACATAAAGAAAATAAAATCCAAAAATAAAAAGCAGAAAAATCTTCGCTATCTCATACAAAAAATACCGCTCCCAAATCTTACTCATCATTCAATCCCCTTTGTTACTCGCTTAAGTGTCCATATCGATAAAGCAACAATAATAACATGAGGAAACAGATAGAGAGGCACGGACACAGAAACAGTATGATCTAAACCCTTAGCAGAAAAAAAAGAGACCAAAAAAAGCGCTGCTAATCCAATAACTACAAAAACTCCTTTTTTAGAATGATGACGGGAAATATCCATTCCAAAAGCAGCTCCCATTAAAGTAAACGTCAACACCGCAATTGCCGCAGAAAAACGACGTGCCAATTCAGAAAAACATCTGTTAATACGCCTCTGCATATCCTTTAGGCGTGGTGACTTTGCATTCAATACTTTCTCTGTCTCATAAGCAATACGCTCTTCTTGTAAACGAATAAGCAAAAGAGGCAGCTGCAGATGATCATTATTCAAACGCCATCCAGAAGTCTTTAACAACTGAGTAAACTCGCTCGATGGTGTGGAAATATTTCGATGATTCTCAATGAAAAGATGATCAAAAGTATCTGGTGTTCGTGAATCCAAAGTCGAAACAAAACTAAAGTGATCACCTATTAGTAAAGAGCCATCAAGACGCAATGATTTCGAGCTCATCAAATTCAGACGTCCCGTATTCTTATTATTCAATACAATAAGAACATCATGTGCAACCTCGCCCGCATGCAAAGACCCCATATCTACATAAGCGTCTTTAAGACGCAGGAGCTGCTTGTTTTGAAGTAGCAACAACGGATTAAAAGATTTCAACTGATTTACCATCTGACGCGATGATAAATGCGAGCGAGTAGCCCACTCAGAAACAATATAAAAATTTAAAAAAGCCAAAAACAGTCCCGCAATAACCACAGGCGCCGTAATCTCCCTCAGCGCCATCCCACTTGCCCGCAAAGCCGTAAGCTCCTGAGTGTAAGAAAGCTGCTGAAAAAGAAGGATCGATGAGATCAAAGACGCTATCGGAAATGCTATCGGTAAAATATACAACACCTGATAGAGCGTAAACCATGAAATCAATGGAAGAGGAGCTCCAAGAGCCGCAAATTGCGCTACCTCGTCTAAACGCGTGACCAATAAGATCAAAATAAACGAAGAGAGCGACAGAAAAAAAACTTTTAGATACTGCCCAAGCAAAAAACGCCATAAAACCGGCATACTTTTAATCCACCCAATACAAGAAAAGAGACCTCTGCTATTATAGCTTTCTTCTTATTTTTATTATAGGATTAGCTAGTTAGATGAAATGGTTTATCAAGATAAACAGCGTTGAACAAGGTCCCTACACTCAAGAGCAGCTAAAGGGCCACCCCAATATCACACCAGATACCCTAGCCCGCTATGAAGAATCAAAAGAGTGGCTCCCAATCGGACGATTCGAAGAATTAAAAGAACTCTTTACAGACAACAGAGACGAAATAGAAGAAGATAGCGAAGAGAATGAAACCTTTACCATCGACTCAGAACTCGTTCTTGAACAAGATTTTTCTCCCTTCCACTTCTTTATCTGGCTACTTATCATCCTTCTTGTATTCTCTTATTTTTATTTTCAAATCATACTCTATTCATGACACAAGCTTTAGAACGAGTTCTTAACTCTTTTTTTAAAAAAACAAACTATCAAAACGCACCACTATTACTTGGGTTTTCCGGAGGCCCTGACTCGGTAGCCCTTCTCCATCTCCTCCTAAAAATCAAACCTAACACCCCTCTACACCTAGCCCATATCGATCACGGATGGAGAAAGGAAAGTAAAAAAGAGGCAAAAAACTTAAGCACAATAGCCTCAAAACTAAAACTACCCTTCCACCTAAAAACCCTTGATCCAACAGCTCTCGAAGGT
>JBDQID010000030.1:0-9613 GCA_040264515.1 Chlamydiales bacterium | reverse complement strand
ATAAAGCAGTTTTAGCTTTTGAAATTTGGAAAGCAGAAACTGAGCGCTCTTTTATAGAAAATGAGCTGCTTGATTCTTTTACGCTTTGTCAAACTTATTTAAATCTTGCCTCCGCAATGCTATCGATTTCTAAAGAAGACGCTTTTGTTGTTTATCGAAGTTTTGAGAAGATATGGAGGAATTGTGCAGATTCCAGTTTAGATTCTCACTCTGTTAAAAAAAGATTTAAAAAGTTTTTTCATTTATTAAATCAAGAGGGGGTAAAAGCGTCCTTTACATCGTTTTTCTCCGTTACGAAGCTTGCACAGGATTCTCAGCTCTTAGATAAACAGCTGCTTGATGAAGCTGCAAGAACTCTTTTGGAAATGGTAGATAAGGCGACAGTTTCAGAGTATAGAGAACTTGTTAAACAAACCTTTATTCGTTCTCCTGATTTGTTATTTCAACTTCTAAGAGAAAATAAAACGATAAGAGATTTATTTGTTTCTAATCTGAAGCGATTGGGAGGATCTATTGGTTTTGAAATCTTTAAAGCAGCCACTTTAGAACATAGATTTTTTGAAAATGAGAGGAACCCACGCAACTTTATAGTTGCGCTCTCTTTTTTAGTAACAATACAAAAAGATCAAAAGGAGGGAAAAGAGAGGTTCTTAGAGCCATTAGCTGCCATATGGCCTCAAGTATCTGTTGTTTTAGAAGAGGGGAGCCGTTACATGGCTTTCGCTAAGAAAAGCAAGCTTTCCCTTCTGATCAATAGCGCTAAGCTCTCTTCATTAAAAGAGGCGGTGACTCTACTATTAGAGAATCCTCGTATTTTAGATAAGCGAGCCTATTGTCAATTAACAGTACAGCTTTTAAAGAGCTCTTTTGAAGAAGACCAGCAACTTATTGTTTTAGTCAAAAGATTACATTATCTTCTTTTTGATGATAAAAGTCTGTTGGATTCAGATATTTATAGGCGAGCTATTCGGGTGATAGAAACATTGTATTCTAAGCAGACAATAAAATCTGTAAAGGGTGCAGATAAAATACTCTCAGCTCTTCTAGACTGTACTCCAGCTGTGACACAACGAAGAAGCCGCTCATTAAGGAGTTGTTGTATTCAAGTAAACGATCCTCTTTTTGATACAATGTTGGACGCTTGGATTGCAGTTTATCCTAAGGAAGTCGCAGAATTAGCCTCTACTACCAATACCGAAGCTAAAAATTCAGAAGCTGCGGCGGGAGCTGAAGCTGAAGTAAAAGTAAAAGTAGATTCTCTTTGCCTTAAGCTTTTATCGTACTCAGAGGTGAATTTTTCATTAGAACAGAAATTACACTGTTTTTCTAGGTTGGTAGATAAAACCTTTGAGGGGTCTCCAATTCAGATTAATGAAGTGATGGAGCGTTTTCCAGATTTACTTTCCTCTTACGCTCAAGTAGATCGAATAAAAGGAGCGGAGCTTTTAAGGAAATTCATTGTAGCGATTTTGGCTACAAAGAGTGGGAATTATATAAGGCTTTGCAAGCTATTAAAGAAGGCAGAGGATTTATCTCTATTTCGCATAGCGGGCCTTTCAAAACCTCAAGCTCTTGTTCTTTCCAGGATTAAGTCCAGTCTATACCGTACAATGATTGCAGTGGAATTTAAAGAGATTTCACACTTTGGACATAGCCTTCAATTTCCTCTTTTAGAAGAGATGCAAAAGGAGCTTGTTCTTACTGATGTAGAGACGATAGAAAATCTTATTTATGCGCATCGTTTTGTAATTACAAATAGCTTAGCTCGGTCACTTTCGGAATACACACTGGTACACCTTCAAAAGCATTTCGCTCTGATTGATAAAATTGCAGCATCTCAGGTTTCGAGTGAAACAAGCGAGATTTTCTTGACTTTTCTCTGTGATGCTTTAATTGGGATGACTGTTGCGACAAGGTTGTTTTTTAAATCTGGAAATATGACGAACGGGGCAGTTTATGCAGTTACTCTTTTTTCAGTTCAGCTTTTGAATTCGGAAGAGATTATGACAGTTTATCATAAAGAGCTTGATAAACTTATTGCAGCTCAGAAGATTCAAGGGTCGCTCAAAGAGATGATCTCAGCTCAAGCGTTTCTCTTAACTTGTAGAGTACCGTATAGAATACACGAATTAGTCTGTTGTGAAAAAAACTCCAAGCGTTTCTTCTCTTCCCTACTTTCGATTGTAGAAAGGCTATTTGTAAATCCTCCATTTTTTGATGCACCCGCTCGTACAGAAAGACTCTATAGCAGCCTTAGAAATATTCTAGAAAGTGATGTTGATGCAGTCCACCTAGAAGAGTTTGCTAAAGCGTTTGCTAAATTTGAAACTCATCGGGTTGAGTATATGACTCTAAAGAAGCGTTACGCTAGAATGAAATAAACTAATATGAATCCGATTTTTTAAAGAAGTTATTTTTAAGCTGTTTTTAGACTTCATCGATCCGCTTAAGCAGTATAAGAAAGTTATACCAAGCTTATGGTCAATCTTGGTATACAAGCCGATAAAAGTTTCTTTAATAAACTTAGGCAGTCGTGCTCTGTTGCATAAGTACTTTGTTAGTAAGAGCGTTTTAGAACTTAAAGTGCACGAAAATGCGGCCGAAATTTTTACTGTCTTTTTGTACGCGATGGTACAGATTTTTGATGTGTTTTTGATCTAAAAAACGCAGGACTTTTTTCTTTAGCTGGCCAGACCCTTTGCCAGGGATAATTTCTATTAGCGAAATTTTTTTTTCAACAGCTTCATTGATAATTCTGTTGAGTTCTTGGTCAATGGCTTTTCCTTTATTGTAAATATCATGAAGGTCAAGTTTTAGTTTAGCCATGATTCTCACACTGCTTTATACGATCCCAAGTCGAATCTATAACTTGGGACCGTATAAAAGACAAGCTTTCCAACTTATCTACCGCGGTTTTGAGCTCCACCTCGGTGATTGGAAACTTTTCCACGTGACCTGTTAGAGTTACCTGGTCGGCCCCATGGAGTCGATGCTCTACCTGAAGGACGACGGTTTTGATTGCCAGAAGAGCGTCTCATATCATTACCACGCGAATTACGCCCATTTGGAATAGGCTCGGCCTTGATCGACGGATCAGGCTCATAGTCAGCTATGACTTCCTTTGGCAGCTCGCGTTTGATCAATCTTTCGATGTCGCGTAGTAACTTATGCTCGTCAATACAAACAAGCGACATCGCTTCACCTTCATTACCAGCGCGGCCGGTACGACCGATGCGGTGCACGTAGTCTTCAGGAACGTTTGGTAGTTCGAAGTTTACAACGTGTGGCAGCTGGTCGATATCTAGGCCTCGCGCTGCAATATCCGTTGCAACAAGTACACGCACGCTGTTACTTTTAAAATCAGCTAATGCACGTGTGCGTGCAGCTTGGCTTTTATTACCGTGAATAGCAGCCGCTGTGATACCGTCTTTTTCTAGTTGTTGAGTTAAGCGATTTGCACCGTGCTTTGTGCGTGTGAAAACAAGCACCTGCTTCCACTCTTGGGTGCGAATAAGATGTGAGAGTAGCTCGCGCTTGCGCTCTCTGTCAACCGGATGAACTAATTGCTTAACGGATTCCGATGCAGTATTGCGACGAGCAACTTCAATTAAAGCTGGAGCATCAAGAAGGCGGTCAGCTAATTTTTTGATATCGTCGGAAAACGTTGCGGAAAAAAGTAGATTTTGACGCTTTTCAGGCAAAATAGCAAGTACCTTGCGGATATCGTGAATAAAGCCCATGTCTAACATGCGATCAGCTTCATCGAGTACTAAGATTTCAACTTGGGAAAGATCTACAGTCTTTTGAGAGACGTGATCGAGCAGGCGGCCAGGTGTAGCAACCAAGATATCTATTCCACGACGAAGTTTTGAAATTTGTGGGTTGATGTTAACACCACCAAAAATAGCGGTAGATGTTAGAGGTAGATGCTTGCCATAAACCTCAACACTCTGGGCAACTTGCGCTGCAAGTTCCCTAGTTGGTGTAAGAATCAGAGCTCGTACGGGGCGAGGGCCTTTACTGTGTCCTTTGTTGCTTAAGAGATGTAACAGAGGAAGGGTAAAGCTTGCTGTTTTTCCAGTACCGGTTTGAGCACCACCCATAACATCGCGCTTTTCAAGAATTAAAGGTATAGCCTGACTTTGAATAGGCGTGGGCTCGCTGTAACCTTGTTCGGAAATAGCACGGATGAGTTCGGCTGATAAGCCAAGTGAATTAAATGACATATAATGTTCTCCAGAACCAGCCTGCACAAGGTTTGTGCCTATGATCGGTCCAGGCAGGATGTTGTTTTATCGAAGTTTTAAATACCACGAAAGGGTAAGACACAGACCGAAAGTGTGTCGGAAGCGCAATAGTATAACAGCTTTAAAGATTTATATCACGAGATATTTGAATTGCGATGATACGGGAACGCAGAAGATCTGTTTTTAACGTGAGCTCGACTCTTAATTTAGCCTAGCACTTTAGTGCTCGGGCTGAAGTTTGGCACTTTTTTTGTGCCTACAGCAGCTCTCTCTCGAATTCAGACAGACGATGAGTTTACTTAAGACCACTACCGTAGTCTAAAAACGATTTCTATAAACCAGTAGACAGGGCGGAATTAAGAGTCGAGCTGACGTTGTTTTTAATATTATACCCTCTCCACATCCCTGTGCATATGCGCTTCTGATTTGGAGATCTTTCAAGTGATTCTGTTGGGTGGGTGTTGTAAAATTTTTAACATGAAAAAGGTTGTATCTGAAAGAGCAATGTGGTTCATCCGCATAAAGAGAGCTCTTTATGCGGATGAAGTGGCTTTACCTTTGAGCCTTCTCGAAATAAGCCCATTTAAAATCAACATCACCGAGTCCTGAAAGGTAGTACCCTTTAAGGTTGGGCTTGGTGACATAGGTATCCGTCATAAAATAAATCGGGGCAACAGGCATCTCCTTGATAAAAAGCGTTTCCGCTTGATGAAGAAGCTGCTTGCGTCTTTCTGGATCCGATTCTTCAGCAGATTTGTTTAATAAGGAGATGTACTCTTGGTTCTCCCACTGCGTATCATTATTTCCTCCTGTTGCAGCATCATTATGAAATTTGAAGATTTCCAGGAAGTTAATAGGGTCACGAAAATCCGCTACCCATCCTAAACGAGCTATTTGATAGTTGTGAGTTCTAAGATTGTTGATATGGATTTTCCATTCTGAGACTTCTAAATCAACTTGAATTCCGAAAGCGCGATTCCATTGCTGTTGAATTGCTTGAGCTAGCCGACGATGAGCTGAAAAATTATTAAAACTAAGAGCTATCGGAGGGAGGTCGTCTTTGGTAATTCCCATTTCTTCTAGAGCTTCATCAAAAAGTTTACGTGCTGTTGCGGTATCTCCGTCAGTGAAATACGGCTCGCTTTGCAAAGTGAGTGGTGATGGAACAATGCCTGTTGCAATAGCGTGATCATCAGGCATAAGCTTTTCAATTAGAACTTGCCTGTTAATAGCATAGGAAAAAGCTCTACGCATTTTGACATTGTTGAAAGGAAAGCGCCCTGTGTTAAACTTATACCATTCAGCGCCTGCTACAGCTTGCTTGTTAAGTTTGCCTTCTTTGCGAAGTTGAGGTATCGCTTCTGCTGGAAGACGAGAAATCGGCCGGCCTGCCCAGTGTAATTCATCGTTTTCAAACATGCTAAGCTCGGTTGTCTCGTCGCTGACCATGACCATATTAATGGTATTAAGCTTAACCGTCGCTGCATCCCAATAGTTTTCGTTCTTTACAAGGGTTATCTCATTATGATGTTTCCAGTCGGACATCTTAAAAGGGCCGTTGCTAACAAAGCTTTCACTGGAGTTGTTAGCCCACTCTTTATTGGACTCTACAATAGCTTTATTAACGGGGAAGTATGTTGTAAATGCTGTTAGTTCAAGGAAATAAGGTGTTGGGCTCTCCAAAGTAACAACGAGAGTTCTTTCATCTTCAGCGATTACACCAACTTCATCAATAGAGGCGTCACCAGCTTTTGCTTTTTCACCGTTTTGTATCACAAAAAGTTGATATGCATAAGGAGCCTCCGAGTTAGGATGTAAGACAGATTTCCAAGCGTACTCAAAATCGTGTGCTGTAACTGGAGTTCCATCTGACCAAAAAGATTCTCTTAGTTGAAACCGGTAAGTCATAAGGTCATTAGAAACAGAGATCTCTTCTGCAACAGCAGGCGCAGGTTTTCCGTTGGGATGAATTCGAGTCAATCCCTCAAAAAGCATTTTGGCTACATGAAAAGATGTCGTGTCATTGCATTTTCTAGGGTCTAAGGTAGGGGGTTCATTATATAAATTGATGCTTAGCGATTGGTTCTTAGCTAAGGAAGTTGAAGCATCCTTATTTGCATTCTCGTTTGTGTCTGAGACGTCTTCTTGTGTGCTGCAGCTGCACAAAAGAAGACAGATCACCGTTGATATGATTTTTTTCATGATCGGTCCTCCGAAGAAAAATGTTACATTAATCTAAAAGAATGCATAACAATATGTTTTTTTAAAATCAACGGGTAAAGGTACAGGTAAATAGAGTTTTACATTTGTTTTTTTGAATACGCTGTGCAACGTTTAATTTTGGCCATAGATTTGGATTTCTGGCATGACCTTTTCCCGTTTAGCGTTGCCTTCGATCTTGGTATACCACTTTACCCTTACGCTACAACCATTGAATGTTGCGTAAGGGTAAAGTGGTAAATTAAACGTTGAATAAGGATCAGCGATTTTGAACGATTTAATGTGCTCTCTTACAGTATTTTTCGGCTTTTCTTGAATGATTTTTAGAGGTTATTTCGGATCAGGCCTTCAGCCTGATTTTAAATGAACTCTTAAACTCACTCAAAATCGCCTTCTTTAAATTCGTAAATTCAATCTTGACAATGTACTAGTTGTGCTCAGTGAAAAAAGCACGGCTAAAGTCGACAACTCCTAGATTAGAGAAGTGGACACCGTGGAGGTCAGGGCTTGCTTGGTAGCTGTAGTTAATGGCAAAAATAGGAGCCAGAGGCATCTCATTGGTAAAAAGTGTTTCAGCTTTTGTAATTAATAGATTTCGAGCATCTAAGTCTGTTTCAGAAAGAGCTTTTTCAATGATCTCCTGGTATTCAGTACTGTGCCACTGTGTCTCTTCTTCTCCGTAAGCAAAGAGCTCAAGAAAATGAATAGGGTCACTGTGATCAGCAAGCCATGCTAAGCGGCCAACTTGAAAATCGTGGTTTTGCATTTTTGATAGATGAACCTGCCATTCGCAATTTTCAAGGTGAATGTGAAGGTCGAAGGTATCATTCCACTGTTGTTGAATTACTTGCGCTATTTTATGATGGTCGTCACTACTGTTGAAATTGAGATATATAGGGGGGAGCTCTTCTTTGGAAATTCCCATTTCATTAAGCGCTTCTACAAAAAGAGATTGGGCCAAAGCTTTATCTCCATCTACGTGAAATGGCGGATTTCTATAAGGTATTGGGCCTGTTGCAGATGTCTCTCCTGTCTGAGTAATAAACTTGATGATATCTTTTCTATTAATGGCATACGAAAAAGCTTTGCGCATTTTTGCATTATCAAAGGGAGGTGATTTTGTATTGAACTTGTACCAGTACAAACCTAAAATAGGTTTTACGTTTAGCTTGTTTTCTTTTTGCAGAGAAGGGATGGCGTCAAGAGGTAAGTGAGAGAAAGGAGCACCCACCCAGTCGAGCTCCCCAGAATCGAACATGTAAAGCTCGGCTGTTTGGTCTGGAACAATACACATGTGTATTGTATCTAGTTTAACCTGCTCAGCTGCCCAATAGTTTGGGTTTTTTCTAATATCGATCGTATTGTAATGTTTCCAGTTCTCTAGATGAAAAGGGCCGTTGGAAACAAAATTTGAGTCGGAATGCAAAGCCCATTCTGGGTCTTTTTGATCAAGAGTACGGCAAATAGGGAAGAAAGAGTAACCGGAAGTAAGCTCTAAAAAATAGGGGGCTGGATGCTCTAATTCCACTCTTAAGGTGTAATCATCAATAGCTTGCACTCCGATGTCATCTAACTTGCACCCCCCTTTTTTAGCACTGTTTGCACCTTTGATAACATAGAGTTGATGGACGTAGCCAGAGGGAAATTGTGGGTTAAGTCTCTGTTTCCATGCATATTCAAAATCATGAGCTGTTAAGGGTTCTCCATTAGACCACTTTGTTTTGCGAAGTGTAAAGGTATACACCTTCTTGTTGTCGGAAATTTCAACACTCTTTGCAATGGCTAAAGAGGGGGTATTATCAGAGTCGATACGTGTTAAGCCTTCAAATAACATACGAGTGACGTTAGATGAGACGATATCACAAGTTTTTCGAGGATCGATGGTTGGTGGTTCAGTATAGATATTTAAGCTCAATGTTTGGTAGGAGGATGGGCTCTCTGTAGAGCAAGAAAATAAAAGTAGGAGTAAAAGGAGAAAATGCATGATATAAACAGCTGATTTTAAGGAAAATAAAGTCTATCACGTGCGAGTTTTTTTTTCAAGATTATAACAATAAAGAGCCTGCATTATCGCAAGCGATACCGCAGACTCTTGTTCTCTCCTAGTTTTTATCCCAGAGTGTTAAAAATCAAAGCCTAGTAGCTCATTTACAACGCCTGCGAGGTCTTTACCAAAAAGGCTCCCGAAGGTTCCAAGCTCATTGACTCGGATTGAATCAGCAGCACTCTTCTGGTTACTTGCTCTGGTTAAGTTGAAATCATTGATTCTATTCAATTGATTTTGATTGGACCCAACGACAACTCTTTCTTGAGAGAGCGCATTGGTTGCATTTTCTGTCTGCGTAAGTGCTGCATTTGCTCCGGCAACACTTGTGAGGTCCAACCCAGTAAGTTCTGTCGTAACGCTAGAAAGATCTGCATCTGTTGTGGATACATTACTCTCTCCTGTAAAAGATGTAACACTGCTTCCTTGGAGGATGTTTTGTCCGTTAAAAGAGGTGTTTGATTGGATGTCGCTAAGCTCTTGTTGAAGTGCTTGTGCTTCAGCGTCTAATGCAGCTCTGTCAGCGTCATTTTTCATCGGATCTGCAGCTGAGGCTGCAAGTTCTGTTAATCTTCCTGTTATATCGCTAACGTTGGAAAGCGCTGCGTCTGCAGTGCTTTGGCGAGCGGAGTTGATGGCTACATTTTGATTGCCAACCTCGCTTAGTCTTGCACTTCTTTCAAATCGGTCGGCAACAGCGAGGATTGCGGCGCTTGGAGATGGAGGTCTTCTTTTTGTTGAATTCACTAATTGTTCTAGTACACGGCTATTAGCTTGAGAACTTAATAAACCTTCAAGCCCACCTTTATTTGCATTTTTGCTTGATTGGTCTAACATTCGTGCTATTAATGCGTTTTTAACTTTATTAACCTGACCTATAGCCATCTACCCCTCCATTAATTAAAATTAGTTGCATTTTGAGTTTTATCTTTAGCTTTTAGTTAGCAAATACTATACCAAGATCTTTTTAAAAAAAGAGTTGTATTGGATTTTGTTAATTTCATTTATGTAAAGCTAAATTATTTTGATATTCCCCAATATCTAAAGAATTCCCCTTTTTGTATAAAAACTATTGTCTCATAGTTGCTATTTTAATTCAATT
>JBDQID010000029.1:0-9644 GCA_040264515.1 Chlamydiales bacterium | reverse complement strand
GTGCTGGGCTAAAGAGAGAAACGACCACTACCGTGGTCTAAAAACTATTTCTATAAACCAGTAGACAGGGCGGAATTAAGAGTCGAACGGCGTTAATAGTAGTACGACCTGCACATAGCACTAAATATCAGAAATCTATGTCAGGTTGATGCGAATGCGGAGCGCCCGCGCTACAAGTAGTGAGCATTGCATAAGGATAAAAGATTTTGGATGAAATCCTATCCTGACAGAGTTAGTCGGTGCGCAGGGAGATAAAACGCATGACGTACCCTTGTTTTACAAGGAGTAGGACGCGGTTGTCTTGCATCGCTTCTTTCATTGCAGCTGAAAATTCGGCGAGGTTTTTAACCTCTTTTCTGTCTACGGCAAGAAGTAAGTCGCCGCGTCGCATACCAGCCATGGCTGCAGGAGAGCGTGGAGCGATATTCTTTACTACAAGGCCTGTATCCTCTGAGCGGTAGCTGAACTCTTCTCTGAGCTCTGGTGTAATCTCTTCGACCTCTAATCCAAGCTTTTGATACAGAGTATTCATATGCTTAGACGGGCTTTGGGGATGAGTTCCCAGGTCTACATCAAGCTCTATTTCTCTGCCCTCACGGCTAACGTAGAGATGGATTTGAGCTCCAGGATTCATTAGAGCAACGGTCTTTCGTAGAGTTGCGACATTTTCCATCTGAACTCCATTAATCTCCAAGATGATATCACCCTGCTTGACTCCGGCTACAGCTGCTGGTGATTCTTCGACGACTTGCGCGACAAGAACACCTTCTGTGTTGTCTAGTCCGAAGGATTCTGCGAGTTCAAAGTCTAGATCTTGGGGTGCGATTCCTAAAAAGCCACGACTAACAGAGCCTGTATCAATAATTTGTTGCATGATGTGCTGTGTCATGTTAATTGGAATGGCAAAGCCTATACCCATGTATCCACCACTTTTAGTAACAATAGCGGTGTTCATGCCGATGACGTTACCGTCGAGGTCTAATAAGGGGCCTCCGGAATTCCCTGGATTTATCGCAGCGTCTGTTTGGATGAAGTCATCAAAATCTGTAATTTCTAAATTATTACGACCCTTAGCGCTGACGACTCCGACTGTAACCGATGCTTGTAGTCCAAGCGGATTACCAATTGCAATGACCCACTCCCCAACTTCTAACGCATCCGAATCACCAAATCTTGCGTATGGAAGGCCTTCTGCATCTACTTTGATTACGGCAATATCTGTTCCTGGGTCTGCTCCAATAACTTCTGCGTCGAGTTCTCTTCCATCTTGCAGAGCGACTACAATTTTATCGGCATCTTTTACAACGTGGTTATTCGTTAGAATATAGCCGTCCGAGCTAACAATAAATCCTGAGCTTCGTCCGATTACGGGATTTTGCTCTTGGTGGTTATTCCCTTGTGGTCCTGCTTGAGGTGCGCCTCCACCAAAGAACTGTCTAAAGAATTCATCTTGAAAGAAATTGAAAGGGTCTTCTCCTTGTCGAGGACCTCTTCTTGAAGAGCCAGGTCTTACGGATTCGGCTCTAATTTCAATAGAGACAACAGCGGGTGTTACTTTTTTTGCAACGGCGGTAAAGCCTTTAGCGGTCTCTTTCAGATTGATAATGCTTCTTTCTGTGGTTCTTTCTGTTGAAACTTCTCCAGCTTTAAGATTGACGGAAGCTCCAAGAAAAAGTAGAGAAAAAGCTGCTAGAGATCGATATGAACGAAAGTTCTTCATTTGTGTACCTCGTCAAAGTTAAGTTTTCTTTGATTATAAAAAAGCAGCTATTACTTGTGAAGGGTTGCCATTAATTTACAGGACAATTGCAATATAAAAAGTTTATGGAATGTTATGGAAATAGTTTTTAGACCACGACAGTGGTCTAAAAACTATTTCCATAACCCTTTTGAGTACAAACAGATACCAATAAATCTTTCATAGAAGGCTCTCATCTATCGTCCTACGGACTCGCTCGATCCCTCATTTCATCCATCAGTTGGCGTGCCTCGTGCGTATCAAGGAGTTCTTTTTCTTGCAGTTGGGCAAGAATGCGGTAGGAGACTTCTATGAAGTCTTCTCTTACGGATTCTTCAGTATCAGAAAAATCGAAGCGCTGCCACGCTTTTGTCATTAGAGCAGCACTTGCTAAAAGCTCTTCTTTTTCTAAGAGGAGTTGAGAGCTGTAGAATTCGGCAACTCCTCGAACGGAGTCTGCTGCGTACTGAGTGAAGCTGTGTTGAAGAAGCTCTGTGATCAGAGCGCTATTACCTTTAAGCTTGTAGCGGAAGAGATATTCCTTGGCTAAACTGTAGCGCACACTTTGATTCATTTGATATGAGAACACGTTTGCAGATTCGATAAGTCCTTTACCGATATCTCCGATAACGGGACGTCCTTTAAAAGCAGGACTAGCGAGCAGTGCGGCACCACAGATCAGCAGTGTGATGTAGCTATAGGTCCACTTTTTGACTCTGAAGTGATGCTTTTGTATCAGTTTGGGATCTACTTGAGCCTCTTTTAAGTAGGTCATGCGCTCATCGATGCTGTAGTGGTGCCAGTTCGGTTCTTTGTGAATGTTCCCACTGAGAACTCCGACACGATCGAGAACATCAATCATGTGTTGGGGAGAGATATCGAGATCGAAGACGTGCAGATCGGCTTGTCTTTCGAAAAGGCGGGAAAAAAAGCCAAGAACAAAGCGTAAGTAGCAAATGATAAAGGTAGCTGAGAGAAGAAATTCGATAAAAGGATAAATAAAACTGATATCACTATCGTGAAATTTAAGCTGTGTTAAAGCGAGGTAGTGGGCTATGGCGCTACCAAAAAAAAGGCTGAAGAAACCTCCGAGCACTACAAGGCCCAAAACGAGCAAAGGGTAGAACAGTAGATGTTTTCTTTTAGAGTGGCCTATTTCATGTGCGAGTACAGCTTCGATCTGCTCTAGCGGCAAAGAATTCAGCAGGCGCTTAGTAAACATAACGTAGCGAAAGCGCGGAGCAACACCGACGATAGCTGCTGTAAGAGAGCTGTTTAAGGCTGTCCAAATTTTAAGACCTCCATGAGAGAACTCCCCTTTTTTACAAAGCGCTTCCAAGCGATCTTTCATCTCTCCGTCAGGAAAAGGGAGGCAGCCCCACGCTTTTTGTAAAAGCAGTGGAAAAAATAGGATCATCATAAGAAGAAAGGTACAGCTACCCAATACAACAAAGAGTATCTCAGCAAAGCTGCCTGCATCAAAGAAGAGACCTTGTGGAACAAAGCGAAGTAGATCAAAAACAGATGTCAGCAGAACAAAGGGAATAATGAAGGGAAGTAAAAAACGAATTTTAGAGCTGGCTACAGTTGTTGATAAGTTGTTTTCTGAAAAGAGGTGAAAGATCGCAAGCGCTATAAAATACAGAGCGATCGAGGTGAGAGAAAAAAATAGGTTAGAGGAAAAAGAGTAGAAGCGGTGAGCGCCGAGGAATAGGTGAAAGTATAAAAAAAAAGCTAGAATAGAAAAATGGGCAAGGTAGAGAGGCCAGTCAGCTTCGCGCATTTTTTTTTGCAACCAGCCGAGCAGAGCTTCGAGAGCGATAAGAATTGTGTAAAACAAAGAGCCTTGCGTAAGAGCGTTGAGTGGAGACATTTTCCAGAACGCTTTATCTATTTCCGATACAAAGCTGAGAAGTAGTAGGAGTAGGATCAGGGAAAAAAGGTGAAAAAACAAGCAGTACCCCACAAAGAAGAGTTTCGAAAGTTTCGAGAGTTCTCAAATATTTTTAACGCAAAGGCGCAAAGACACAAAGAAAATTCTCAATCTTTTAGGTTTAGTGGGCGGCAAAGAATTTAAGGCGACCAAGAGCGTATCCAGTAACGGCACCGGTAAGGTGAGCGGTGTTTGCGATGCCTATGGGCAATGGCGCTATACCCATTAGCTGTAAACAGAAGGATACGACTTGCAAGGCTGCGACCCCAAGAATAAAGATGGAGAGCATGCTAAAGGTAGAACGGTTGAGCTGATACCCTTCTGTAAAATCGGTTCGCATCCGTACCCAAATGAACGTGAACATACCGCAGATCACCCCAGAGATACCAACGAACATAAAACCACCCATCAGATACTGCGCGGTATTCGAGACAATACCGCTAATAATAACAAAGAGTGCTAGGCGTGCAATACCTAGGCGCTCTTCCATCTGATGACCAAGAATGTAAATCCAGAGCATGTTAAAGCAGAGGTGAAGAATCGAGCCGTGAAGCAGACACGGGGTAAAGAGGCGCCAATATTCGCCCTCGCTAATTTTTTCAAATAGCTGACCTTTATACGAAAATTCTGGAGCGTTATGGTAGTAAACTAAGACTTCGTGATAGAGGCCTCTCCAAAAATGGCGAGGATTCTCCGGCATATCGTACATAAGCGCTTCAGCACTAGGAGCCATGTGACGGGCTCCGAACGGTGTTTCGATTTCACCCCATAAAAAAAGGCCTATACAGGCTGCAAGGATAAGTGTTGTAAGATTAATTACAAAGCGCGGTGCTGTGGCAAGACCTAGAGTTTGTTTAAACTTGTCCGTTTTGGGCTGGACAATCCTTTTTGTCGTAAACCAGTGCTCATTAGGATTCTTCAAATATTCCATATGCCACTGTTTGGCTAAGGGGATGTCATTTTCATCAAAGACCCAGATGGATGCTTTATCGTGCTCAACTTCACAAATGTTGTCGATGCCTTCGCTTTGCAGGAACGCTGAAAACTTTTGAGCGTTTTCTTTGCCTTTAATATTTCCGATCAGTCGCATAGCCGGACCTCTTTTTTTATTGTGAGGCTTTTATTTTATCAATAATTGCAGACGTGGAGAGGCCTGGGACAAGAGAGACGAGGTGAAGAGAGCCGCCCCACTCTTTAATCAATTCCGCTTCAATGCATTCTTTACCATATTCGACTCCATTTACATGAACGTCGGGCTTTACTTTTCTTAAAAAAACAGACGGCTCTGTTTCATCAAACCAAGTGACGGCATCAACAAAAGAGAGCGCAGACATCATTTCCAAGCGGTATTCCAAAGGGATGATGGGGCGTGTACTACTTTTGTACTGTTTTATAGAAGAGTCGCTGTTGAGGGCTACGATAAGAATATCTGCGCAGGTAGACGCTTCAAAAATAATTTGAAGGTGTCCTGCGTGCATGAGATCAAATGAGCCATTAAGAGTTGCAATCGTTTTGTTCTGTTCTCTAAAAAGAGCGACTTGCCCTTCGAGAGCTTCGGGAGAGACTACTTTTTCCTTCGACGCCTTTTCCCAAGCTGTGGTAGTGATCATTTAGATCCCCTTCTCTTTTTAAAGGCTATTTTAAATACTTGATCGTAGTGATCAACGAAATGCACTTTTAGCCCATCTTTAAGGTAGTCTGGAAGCTCTTCGTAGTCGCGAAGGTTTTCCGATGGGAATATGAGTGTTTTCAAGTTGGAGCGTCTTGAGGCGATAAGTTTTTCTTTAAGGCCTCCGATAGGAAGAATCCTTCCAGTAAGGGTAAGCTCCCCTGTCATTCCAAGATCGTCTAGAACAGGCTTATCGATCATGAGTGAGAGCAGGGCTGTTACCATGGTGATTCCGGCGGAGGGGCCATCTTTTGGAGTGGCTCCTTCTGGAATATGAATATGCACTTGGGACTGCTCAAAGAAAGCAAATCCCGGAGCATACTCTTTAATAGCACTATGAAGATAGCTCCATGCAATTTCCGCAGACTCTTTCATCACATCACCTGCTTGCCCTGTCAGGCGCATCGATGTTTTCTCGCCTGCAACTTTAATCGCTTCGATATAGAGTGTCGCACCACCAAGCGCTGTCCATGCGAGACCCATACAGACTCCGACTGGAGTACGATCGTAGAAGCGATCGCTTGTGAAAATGGGCTTTCCAAGGTAGTCTTTGAGGGTATTTCTGTTCACACGAAATTTGTGCTCAATCGCCTTTTTCTTTGTTTTTGGCGATCCTTTTTCTTCAATTCTAACAATCTGAATCGCAATTTTCCGCAAAATCTTCTTGATGTACTGCTCTAGAGTACGTACACCGGATTCTCGAGCGTATCCATTGATGATTCCAGAAAGGGCGTCTTTGGTAAGAGTTACCTGTGATGCTTTGAGGCCCATATCTTTTCTTGTGCGTGGTATGAGGTACTTTTTCGCGATCTGTACTTTTTCGTTCAGGATGTAGCCGGAGAGACGCAGGATATCCATGCGGTCTTTTAGTGGCTCTGGGATCGTGTCTAGGATATTAGCGGTTACGATAAAGAGAATATCTGAGAGGTTTGTACGAACATCGAGGTAGTGGTCGAGGAAGTCACAATTTTGTTCTGGATCGAGAACTTCGAGAAGGGCTGATGCAGGGTCGCCCTGGAAGCTTGTTCCCATTTTATCAACTTCGTCGAGCATGACAACGGGGTTCATTGTCTTTGTCGATTTAAGAG
This sequence comes from Chlamydiales bacterium, assembly GCA_040264515.1. Taxonomy (GTDB): domain Bacteria; phylum Chlamydiota; class Chlamydiia; order Chlamydiales; family JBDQID01; genus JBDQID01. Next base: position 3,216 of record JBDQID010000029.1, on the reverse strand, counting down.
CTTGAATCAGCTTACCGGGCATCGCACCGATATACGTACGGCGATGTCCTTTAATTTCAGCTTCATCGCGCATGCCTCCTACACTAAAGCGATAGAACTCCCGTCCCAAAGCGCGTGCAATACTGCGTCCGATGCTTGTTTTTCCAACGCCTGGGGGACCGACTAAGCAAATAATGCTTCCGCGAACGGTGCCTGCGAGTTTTCCAACACCGATGAATTCGAGGATGCGTTCTTTGATGTCTTCGAGGCCGTAGTGATCTTTTTCGAGAATTCGTTCGGCGCGTTTGAGATCGTGATTATCATCTGAGCGTATTCCCCATGGAACAACGGTGAGCCAGTCAAGGTAGTTTCGGCTAACGGAGTATTCAGCAGATTGAGGCTCTAAGTTTTGCAGTTTTTCCATCTCATCTTGAATCACCTGCATCACATCTGCTGGAACATTACGTTTTTCTAGGCGGTTTTCAAACTTTTCGATATCACAGCTTTTTTCATCTTTTTCGATACCGCGTTCTTTTTTGATCGTTTTGAGTTGTTCGCGGAGGAAAAACTCTCTTTGATTTTTAGAGATAGAGAGTTCGATCTTTTGATTGATATTGCTTTGTAAGCGGCTAATATCAAGTTCTTTTTTCAGTAAAACAAGAGCTTTTTCCATACGTTTTTGCAAATCAAAAGTTTGCAAAACTGTTTGAAGATCGGTGCGCGATGCTGTTGTGAGCGCTACGGCAAAATCACACAGTTTACCGGGCTCTGTAAAGTCTGAATGACCAAGAAAAATTTGCAACTCTTCTTTGAAAAGCGGATTGAGTTTTAAGAGCTCTTTAATTGTCGAAGTGATACTGATAGAATACGCTTTGAGCTCTTCGCTCATTTTAGCTTTCTCATCATACACTGTAATTTCGGAACGAAGGTATTTTGCCTTTGAGACATCTTTTTTCACACGAAAGCGCCTTTCCATGCTCAGTATGACCTGAGCGCCATCCGTTCCCATGGGAATGATGCGTAGGACTCTGGCTAAAACGCCTACTTTATAGAGATCTTTTAGTCCAACATCATAAACGTCAACATCTTCTTCTTTTGTCAGAAGAAGTCCGATATGTTTGTTTTTAGATTTGGCTACAATTTTAAGTATTTCATAGAAGGGGCCCGATTCAATAACGATAGGGGCTGCCATTCCGGGAAAGAACGGTCTTTTATTAAGGGGTATGATATAGGCTTCTTTGGGTGACTGCATTTTTTTCTTCGCCTCACCGGGGTTTTCTTCTAAAGAACTAAGCAGAGAGTCTTTAGAAATAGCCTTTTTCTTCGGCTTTTTATTACTAAAAAACAAGAACAACCTCTTGGGAAATCAAGTCTATAAATTCTAAGTGTACATCCTTGATTATACATCTTCTCCTTGAAAAAAATCGACAAAAAGAAAAAACTACTCTGCATGTTTGCTATTTCGAGCTATACTACAGCGTGAGTTTTGGATGTGCTTTTCCGCTGATGACCCTATATTAAGAAGTTTATGAGGCACAGAATGAAAGTTAAGAGCGAGTTTGTAAGACGACAGATCAAAGCATTCTATAAAAGGATTGTTAGAAACCGTTTTCATTCAAAGGTTTATGGCAATAGTTTTTAGGCCACAGCAGTGATCGACGCTTTCTTTAAGTTCAATACTTTAGTGCTGGGATAGGATAGAACAAAATCTATGCCACGGCAGTGGCATCTCTTCAGCGCCTCAAAGTTAAAGACGAAGAGAGGTGTCACTACCGCAGCTTAGAAACCGTTGTCATAAATTTTTGAATACAAACCGATAGCAATAAAGCTTTCATAAAACGCTTTGCTCTGTCGTCCTGCGGACTCGCTCTTAGCCTTATATCACATTCCAGCACTCCCTATGCTGAGCTCCTTTTTTATCAAAAAAAACCACAACTACTTAGGAGTAGAATGAAAAGTTTAATTATTGACACATCGACAGAGCGCGGATTGATCGCGGTGTGTGAGAGTGGTGAAGTTATTTTCAACAAGCCTTTGCCATTTGGATACAATCAATCGATGCACCTTCTGCCAACCCTTGAAGAGGCAACAGAAAACATAAGCTTGGATCGCGTGATTGTTTGTACGGGACCTGGCTCTTATACAGGAATTCGCGTGGGGGCTGCTGCGGCAAAGAGTTTTAGCTATGCGCTTGATATTCCGCTGTATGGAGTTTTTACACTGAAGGGTTTTGTTCCTGAAGACGATGCGCTGTTTGCGGTTCTAGTTGACGCGCGTATTGCGGGGGGATATTTTCTTCTCGGTAAAAAATGCGGTGATAAGGTCCAGTATATAGAAGAGCCACAAGTGTTATCTTTGGATCTCATCTGGCCACAGCTACTTGATGTAGACATTATTATTACACCTAATAGCAAGCGATTGCGCGAACTAAATCCGGGGATTGCAGATAAGCTAATTGAATCAGCACCATCGGCGTTACAAATACTCTCTCAAATTGGAGATCCGGCTATAAACAACAAGCTTGATTTACTTTACATGAGAAAAACTCAGGCTGAAATGGAAAAGGAAAGAAAAAGCAATTGATTTATTATCATTGGGTATTGTAAGATACCCGTAGTAAATCCCCTTTTTTTAAGTTAGAATTTTAGGAGCATTATGCCTAGCGTAAAAGTTCGCATTGGAGATTCCATAGACAAAGCCCTCAGAGCCCTCAAAAAGAAGCTCGATAAAGAAGGTGTGATGAAATCAGCCAAAGCTCATCGTTACTACGAAAAGCCTTCTGTACGTGCACGCGCTAAATCTAAAGCTGCACTTAAGTACAAGCTAAAAGCACTGTCAAAAAGAAGAGTCGTACGTAAAAAATAACTGAGTTCAAGAGATGACCAATACCGCCATGTCAGATTACTATTCCACACTGGGCATTTCCAAAGATGCCTCCCCTGAAGAGATTAAGAAAGCGTACCGAAAGAATGCGTTAAAATATCATCCAGATAAAAATCCTGGAGATTCAGAAGCGGAGGCTCAATTTAAGGAGATCTCGGAAGCGTATGAAGCGCTTAGCGATCCAAATAAACGTGAGATTTACGACCGTTATGGAAAAGCTGGGCTTGATGGCACTGCATCTAGCGGCCATGGCGGGCAAGGTTTTGCCTCCATGGACGATGCGCTGCGCACCTTTATGGGAGCGTTCGGAGGTGCTGGGTCTGACGGAATTTTCGACTCTTTTTTCGGAGGAAG
>JBDQID010000028.1:0-9651 GCA_040264515.1 Chlamydiales bacterium | reverse complement strand
GTATGTTTCAGGGCCATCTGGTATGACGAATGAATTGATGGGGGCGTCTGAGCTGATTGGAGTTTTTTCTGATATTTCTCAGAAGCGTAATTATTTGATTGGAATTTTAGGCTATATTACGGCAGGTGGACTGCATAGCGCACATGAGGTTCTTCTTGTCGCAGATGAATATGTTAATTTATTGGAGGGAAAGTATCGTATTATCGGAGAAGATTCCGGAAATTATCATGATGCATTTGAAATCTTATCAGATAATAACGGTTTTGGGGATAGCTTGAGGCTCACTTGGGAGGCGTATTTAACTTACTTTCATGAAGAGGTGTGCACTGAGCAAGAGCGGTATGTGTATTTTTCAGCGTTTCAAAAAAAGGCGATTGATAAGCAGGCTGTGGATAGTGTGATTCTTGTTAGTAGTGATGGGAAGAGGTTCTTTCTAGATGAACTAAGTGCAAGTAAATCTTCTCTCTTAAGAAAAAAGATGAACAACAGTGGTATTGTTACCGTGGAGGTCCCAAAGGTCAGTGGCACTGCGTTAACACATGTTGTAGATTTTTTGAAAGGTGATATTGACCATATTGAGAATTTGAATTTGAGCGAAGATGAGACCATTCATGTGCTCATGGCAGCAAATTATCTGAATATTTAGTACCGCATTTTAAGAGTACTGTTTTGTAAAATTTAAAGAGTGTTGCTCTGTCGCATAAATTATTCAGGTAAATCGGCTCTTAAAAAAACTTAAGTTTTTTTAATCCGCTTTTTTTTCCAAAGAACTGATACGAAAGATCACACCCTTGGGTTCTCTTTGTTTATCCGAGGCTTTGATTTGTTGTCCTACGAACGCGCTTTTAACCTTACTGTCCCATACTCAAAGAGTTGTCTTAAGCTGTTGCAATTTCAGATTGTTGGCTTGATCGTATACACCTCTTCCCTAGAGAATTGCTCTTTCTATTAATTTTTTAACACGCTATATATTGTTCCTTAGGTGAGAAACATATTGATCATATGAAAAATTGAGGAATCAGGCATGAGAATATTTAAATATGCTTTCCTATTGACGATGATGGGAATGCTCTTGTTCGCACGAACAACAGTAGCTTTTGAGCTCCCCTTCTTTTCTCTCGATAGCGAAGTAGAAGAAGAACAAAACAGGGAAGTTGCAGCGGAGAGTGAAGTAGAAGTATCTACAACTGCAGCATCAGAGAGTAGATCTGTCACTAAACCGAATCTAGAACCAGAAATGCCTATGGACTTTCCAGAGGTAACTCTCGAGGTTCAAGAGGGTGTAGATCTCGGTTCCATGGAAGAGCCAAGACTCGAGCCTAGAGCTGTAAACATGGAAAGCGATGAGCTTGCACGAGACTCTCTTCGAAGGGCTGAAACAGAAACACCTGCGATGCCTCGTCCACAAGAAGATTTGGACATGCCTCCTCCAACAGCGGATCTTTCAACAGAGCCTACTATCTATACTCCACCTCTTTTTATGGAAACAGAGAAGGCTGATTATGTAGCTCCTATGAGAGCGAAGGCAACATCTACTTATAGTGAGGGAAAAGCTGTTGTACCTAGTGCAAGTTATACTGTAGTAGAAGATCAAGCTGAGACACAAGTGCTAACACCCTCGTTGATTAAGCGCAAAACAATGAAGCTTCGCTTGGACAATGGCTTGGAAGCGTATTTGGTTTCAGATCCAGATGTTAACCGTTCTGGAGCTGCACTCTCAGTTGCTGTTGGTAGCTGGAACGATCCCAAAGAGCGTCAAGGGATGGCTCACTTTATTGAGCATATGCTCTTTTTGGGAAATAGTAAGTATCCAGAGGAATCCGGTTTTACAAGCTTTGTCAAAGAGCACAACGGAAAAAGAAACGCATTTACTTCTAACGATCATACAACATATGGATTTTCTATTTCTCATGACGGTTTTAAAGAAGGCCTAGAGCGCTTCGTATGGCAGTTTATTGATCCTCTTTTTACATCATCTGGAATTGACCGTGAACTCACAGCGGTAGATCAAGAGTTTGCAAAAAGTGTGGAAAATGACTCTGTTCGTCAGCACATGATCCACAAAGAGATTGGTAACAGATACCACCCAGTGACTCAGTTCCATTATGGAAATAGAGAAACATTAGAAGGTGTCACCCAAGAACAGCTTAAGAAGTGGTTTGCTGATAACTACAGTGCAAACCTTATGCGCTTGGTTGTGACATCTACGCTTCCTTTAGAAGAGCTACGGGATGAAGTTGTTACAAACTTCTCTCAGGTCCGCAATACAAATGCAAAGCGTGTGGCACCTCAGACCACATTGACATCTCCAACGTATGATGGCCATATGGTGTATGTGACTCCTTTAAAAGAGCTACGTACACTTACATTGGAGTGGGAGCTTTCAACAGAGTTTGCTCATGATAAAGAGAGCAAGTCGATGGAGATCGTCTCTCATGTCTTGGGTCACGAAGGTGAGGAGAGCATTTTAGCACAGCTAAAAAGAGAGCGTCTAGCGGATGCTCTAACAAGTCGTTCTGCTAGAATGGGTCCTAATAACGCGTTGATCGGTTTAGAGATTGCTCTTACAGAAGAGGGTATTAAGAAAGTTGACACTGTAATTGAGAGATGCTTTCAAGCGGTTTCTCACTTGAATAACAGTGGAATCCCTCCTTATCTCTTCGACGAAGTACAAAAGATGGCGCTTCTTCGTTATCAGTATCAGTCCAGAGAAGATGTGTTCCATTCAATGATGGCGCAAGCGTCCCAGCTTATCGATGAAAATTTGGAGACGTATCCAGAGCAGACACGACTTTTTCAAAAGTTTAATCCTCGTGGAATTCGCCGTCTTTTTGGTGAATTGACACCTGATCACTGCCACATCACTTTGATGGCAAGTGCTGAGGAGACTGGAGTAAAGACTGATCGCGTCGAGAAGTGGATGGGTACGGAGTATGCGATTCAGCCTGTACCAGATCGCAAGTTGACAGCGTGGTACAATGTGCACACACATGAGAATTTAGATGTGCCAGCACCAAATCCGTTTATTCCAGATAGCTTAAGCATTGTGAATAGACCTGCACCCTCTGCAAGCCAGCCTCAGCCGATCACCCTTTTGGATGATAATTCGGGAAGAGTTTACTTTGCAGCGGACACGCAGTATTTAGTGCCAGAGGTATCATGGAGCTTTCGTCTTAGAACACCAGAGGTTCGTAGCCATGTAAATAGCAGTGTTCTTACAGATCTTTATCTAAAGTCTGTAACGGAGATGTTAAATACAGCTAGCTATAAAGCGTCTTTGGCGGGATTGAGCTACGCTCTTTCTCAGAAAGATGAAGCTTTGGAGATCTCTATAGCAGGTCTTAGCGATAAAGCTGACGTCTTGTTACAAGATATCCTTCATGCGTTGAAAAATGTATCTCCTACGGAAGAGCAGTTTAATGTTTATAAGCAAACATTGCGTCAGAGCTATGAAAACTTTTCGAAAGAGTCTCCGTTGGCTCAGAGTCAAGAAGTGCTTAATAGTGTGGTTTTTGACGAGTTCGTAAGAGCAAAAGAGAAGGCTGCAGCCATTGATGGCATCAGCTTGGACGAGCTTCAAAGGTTTCTAGTTGTTGTCTTAGAAAAGGCGTATGTCGAGGCATTGCTTTATGGAAATATGACAACAACAGATGCAAGAGAGGTTTGGAACCGTGTGAATACAACGCTTGCAAGTGGTGAGTATCCTTTAGAGCAGCACAGAAAGCAAAAAGTGCTTGTATTGCCTGAGACTGTGGGACCTTTCTACATTGTTGATACAACAGAGAGACAAGGTAACGCGGTGCTGTTGATGATTCAGCAAGGAGTTTTCTCTTTTAAGAATCGTGCAGCGCAGCAGATCTTGTCACAAGGTTTATCAGAGCCTTTCTTTACAACGCTTAGAACAAAGCAGCAAACAGGTTATCTTGTATGGAACTGGGATCAAGAGATTGAAAGACAGCTTTACAGCTTTTTTGCTGTGCAGTCTAGCACACACAATGTGCGTGATCTTTTAGCTCGCTTTGAGTTGTTTTTAGAAACGTTTTTACAAGAGTTTAGCAATAACGAGTTTCCAGCTAAGCGCTTTGGCCTGATTAAGGATGCGTTAGTCTCAGAGCTTCGTCAGCCTAGAAAGAATTTGCAAGAGATGGGTCAGTTATTAGAAGTTTTAGCTTTTGATTACGATGCCGATTTCGATTGGATTGCAAAGCGTATTCAAGGTTTTGAAGAGCTGACTTATCCAGAGTTTTTGGATGTGGCTCAAAATACAATGGGAAGAGCTAATAAGAAGCGTTTGGCGATTCTCATGAAGGGATCTCTGCAAGAAGAGAACGCCTTTTATTATTACAGAGTGAATACTCCAAGAAAAATGCGTAAGATTAGTGCGTACGTTCCAAGAGCGTACTAACGATCTTTGATCGTCTGATCAATCGATAACAAAAGGGCCGCTCTCTTATGAGAGCGGCCCTTTTTTGTTTTTTTGTGCCTACAACAGTTCGGTCCTGAATTCAGACAGACGATGAGTTTACTTAAGACCACGGTAGTGGTCGCTTCTCTCTTTAGCCCAGCACTTTAGTGCTGGGAAAGGTAGAAAAAAACTATGGCACGGTAGTGGCATCTCTCAGGATCTCAAAGTTAAAAAAGAAGAGAGGTGCCGCTACCACGGCACACTGCTCTTACTATCCCGTCCCAGCACTAAAGTGCTGGGTTAAAGAGAGGTGTGACCACTGCCGTGGTCTAAATAAAGTTGTCGCCTGCACAAATTTGATCTTAAATAATTACAGACATAAAAAAGTATCAAACTTCAGAAAAGGGCCGCTCTCTTATGAGAGCGGTCCTTTTTTGTTTACCTCTTCACCCTATCACTCACTAGGAGTAAATTAAGAGTTGATCTCACAGTTGTTTAACTGTTTTGTCTTGATTGTTAGTGTCATAGATAGACTTCGATTTTAATAATTTTAGTTCTTAAAGTATGAGGTAAATGTATTGATATATGATACAGTATAAATAATTGTTTATGCTTTTTGGAGATTATAATGACCTCTTTTCCTCGTCGACCAGATTACAGTTGGGGTAATTTCTTAAGATCAAGATCTAACGCTTCTTTTATAGCAGCTTATAATCAAGGGGAGGCTTCAGCTGAAGAGCTTGCTTTTTTAAAACAGGAATTTAATAGGACTCAGAAGAGTCGTTATAGAGGAAAATTCAGAGCGTTTAACAGTCAGTTACTTGATTCTTTGTTGTTGATTCAGAATCCGAGCAAAGAAGATATTCAGGAATTCTTGAGAAAACATGAGATACATAACCTTGACAAGATGTTGGATAAAGGGCACCGAAAAACTCTTCTTGATTTTGTTTTAGATCAAATGGAGTACGGTGAAGTCTATCTTGATCATGTCAAGGTACTACTTGAGTTAGGAGCTGGTATAGATACAACTTATGATATGGAGCCTTACATTCGTGCGGCACGAGCGGAAGGAAGAGATGATCTCTTGGAGCTTTTTTCAGCGCATGGCTGTGGTTATCCTCGGGATTATTTAGACCCTCTTAATAAGCAAGTACGAGAATTTTGTTTACGGGAATTTCGTTTTAATGGTGATGCTAGAAGAAATGGACTTAGGGGCGTTTCTCTTGAAAAAGAGGGGAACTTGGATGCGTTACTGCTTTTTATTCGTAGGAGGGTAGATCTTTTAGAAGTTGGTAGCGAAAAGCCTTACCTTCATTTCTTTCTTAAAGAGCTTATTCAAAGAGATTGCTCATCGCTTTCTGTGAAGGCGTATCTGGGCTACCTCAATTTTTTAAAGACGATTTTAGCTGAAGGTATTTCTGAGTGTCCGATTTCAGAGAACGAAGCATTGCTGGCGAAGTTGTCGTTTATTAAGGCGAAGCTTTGTGGTTCTATAGAGAGCAGAGAAGAAGTCTTTTCTTGGTTGTTGAAAAACCGAGATGAGCTTACGGAGGAGATAAAAAATCTAGTTACAGCAGCTCTTATTGAAGGACATGAACTCTCAGCTGAGAGCTATCAAGACCTTTCGGATGAGCAGATGGATCATCTTTTACGAATATCGGATTGTGTTAAAGAGAGGCTTGGAGGGCTGTATGGAGAGTTGCAGTTTGCAGCTGTTCAGCAGAAGATGGAAGCTCGAGGAGAGGGTGCGAGAGCATACGTTATAGAGTGGATTCAAGAGCATAGGGAAGAAGAGGTGTCGCTGCGAGTTAAAGCACTTGCTTACAAGCATTTTATTCCTTTTAAGAAAATTTGCCGAAATCGATATGTGGAAAGTAGAGAGAGTGTTCTTTCTGTAGATGAGTATGTCGAGTTATTGCAAAGTTTGGAGCTCTCCTCAGAGCAGTTAGAAAGCTTAAAGGGTGAAGCTTTGGAGCGAGATATGCCCAATCTTCTTGGAGCTTTGGCGCGTTTGGATATCGATTTAACTACTTATACGGACTTTAGAGGAGAGGTCCAGAGCTCTCTTCTAAAGGCAATTAATACTGTTTTACCCTCAGTTCAAGATACTTATTCATTATATAGAACCTTGTTAGAAAATAGCTCAAAGGGGCAGTGGGATAATGATTTACATATTTTACCTCTTTTATCTTATGTAAAAGATGTGTTTCGTTCTGTGTGTAGTTCAAGCGATTATATTGTAAGAGGCTCTAAGTATAAGCTTCCTATTTTGCAGGAGCTTATTGAGAGGGGTGTGTTAAGAGCATCTACGATGACTTCGAACGGAGAGACCCTTTTGCATATTGTGATGAAGATAAAGGATCCGGCGATAAAACTTCGTTTTTTTAAGTTGTTATATAACACGAATTATGAAGATTTTTTATCTGCCATTAACGTAGAAGATCCTTCTGGAAAAACAGCTTTAACTTTCGCTTTGGAAAGCTCAGATTTTTGGTATGCAACTTTTTTGCTTAAAGAGGGAGCGGATTTATCGGGAATTCATAGTTTTATTTCAGAGCTAGAAGAGCAGGCGGGAGAAAGTAAGGGTGATGATGCAAGAGCTACTCGTAAACGTCTAGAAGATGCTTTGCCTTGTTTGAAGTTGATTGTAAATTTGCAGAGGAGAGGGCTCGGGAATGAAGGGTTAAGCGTTTTACAACAGAGGTTCATCGGGATTCCTCCGGATAGCTTTACTCTTCTTTTAGAGCAGCTAACAGATGCGTATCAATCGATTGAGGATACTTCTTTAGATGAGTTGGTAACGACAAAGAACCTGGCGCATATTTTGGGTGATGCTTTTGCTAGAGACCAAAAAGATGATCAGGGGGTTCGCATAGAGGGAAACACTTTTGGGAAATCGGCGGCTTTTTTACACAAGCTTCTTCAAGAAGTTGATGTTGAGCTAGAAGATATCGACTTATCTCCTCTTAGAGAGAAAATAGAAGAAGCTTTTAGGGTTTCTCAATTTGACGAGCGCCTTTTATGCTTTTTTTCTTTAGATAAGATACCAAAAAAAGAGTGCCATAAAGAGCTCCAAAGCGCCGGTGAAGAGATTCAAAGTCAGCTTGAGAAGCTACTGCCTGGTCAAAGTTTTCTTTTCCCGGTTGGTTGGCGCTCGAAGAATGCAGGTGGGCATGCGATGCTGTTGAAGTTTGAGAAACAGGGAAATGGCAACTACGACTTGACGCTGTATAATACAGGGGCTGGTTGTGAGTACCATCAGCATACAGCTGTGCCGAAGAAAAGTAAGATTTTGCCGTTTGTTAAATTCGAAGATATTGATAGAGATCGTGCACAGGCAGGGGATTTCATTTCGAGTTTATTAGAGAGCCAAGTTTTGAAAGTTTTGGATGAACCGCAATTTGATTACGCTGCACGTGATCTTTATGAGGGGATTTTGCATCGCTTTGAAGAGAATAAAGTGATGGAAATAGAGGCGATGCCTGACGAGTTTATTACACCGCAGCGCTCAGGCACTTGTAGCATGCGTTGCTTTTTAGCTTTTATGCGCGATGAGTTGGGAGCTGAGAATTACAAACGGCTGAAGCTTGCGCTACAGAGAAAGGCGCTCTCTTTGGGAACATCGGCTCCTTTAGAAGAGCTTAGAGAGCTGCCTGTAAGGCAGAAATTGCTAAAAGATGCGGCGGCTAATCTTGCAAGAAGAGGGCGTAAGGCGCGTTTATCAGGAGATGCTTTTGTAAAGCATTTCGATGTTTTATCACGAGCGTTCCGAGTTTTAGAGGAGTCGGAGCTGCCAGTAGAATCTGTGCGTCCAGATTTTAAAGATGATTTGTCTCAACCGTTTGATACGTTAAGAGGCCAGCAAAGAGTGACAGCACGGCTTGCGGCTTGGAAGGAAATCACGGGAATTTTACCTATACAGGCAGCGCAATCTTATATAGCAAGAGAGATAGAGCCTTTGAACTTGCTGTTTTTTCAGTTTGATTCGATGAGCGCTGAAGAGCTTATAGGAGCACTTCAGAGGCTGAAGAGGTTTTCTGTAATTAAAGAAAACAAAGCGCTTGTTACACCTCTTATTCAAGAAGCTTTTTTGCGTTTGCCTCTTCCCTTATCGCCTGATCGTATGGCAGAGGAGGGTAAAGATGCATTGAGCGTATGGGACGCGCTTTCGATAGAGCAGCGTTCGGAGGCAATTGAGTTACTTGCAGAGCTTAGTAACTCTTTGCGTTTTGCTGTGGACGCATCGAATCCGAATCATGCAACTCTAAGTGTTGCGCTTTATCGCTCTTTTGCTTGTGCTCACGGCTTGGCGTCTCTTAACGAACAGACGTTGGGTAATAAGAGCGTGAATTTAACGGACTTTTCGGTAAATTTACGCTTACTAGAAGAGCTCAGAGCTGATTGGGGAATACACTCTTATAGTAGAGAATTAGAAGAGAAAATAGATCAGTTATTTGATTACTTCTCTTTTGTCTCGGAAGAGAAGCTGTTCGATTTCAAATCGGCTTTCTATTCAACACACGAATTTTCTTCCTTAGAACAGTTTTCTAATTCTGCGACATACCGCTACTTGCAAGGAATTGTTTTGAGTGAGAAAGAAGAGGCGCTTGTACAGAGGGAGCAAGAGATATTAAATCGTAGAGAGACTCTCTTTTCTTTCGATGATGCGAAAGTGCTGTTTTTGGCTAAGGGAGTGAGAAGAGGAGATAAAGAGGGGGAAGCTGTTGAAGGTGTACAAGATTTTCTTCAAATAAGAAGGGTGATGGAGAGCATTTTTCTTTTTAGAAATCGAAGGCATTCAGCTGAACAAAAATTAATGACATCTGTTGATATAAGAGGCAAGAAGATTCAAAGCAGTATTGCAGGAAACACGATTTCTTATAGCGGATCTTTAATGCCAACTTCATCTCGCAACCGTGTTATTGAAACGAAAGAGTCTAGGGGGCATTTTGATCGTGGGATTTGGAGAGCTGCAGTAGAGTATCCTGGAAGAAAAGCGCTAGAGAGCTCTAAGATAGTGCAAAATGAAACGGTAATTGACAAGTCGGTGTCAAGCCGGCCTTATTATGAAATGGCATTTTCATCATCTCTTTCAATTTCACGACTACTGCAAAAGTATCACGGCAGCCGTATGTTGAAATTAGTGGATGTTGCGGAGCAAGAATTTGTGAACCATCTGCTTTTTCGACATACTTCTTTGCGTAGTTTTTTTATTGGAGAGGGTGCAGAGCAACATTTTTTTAGCC
>JBDQID010000027.1:0-10000 GCA_040264515.1 Chlamydiales bacterium | reverse complement strand
TAAAGGCATGATTTTTTAATAGACTAAGAAAGTATTTTAAGGAAAAAAAAAGGGACATGCGTACACCTATGTTTGCTTAAGAGCTTCTTGTGAAGAGAATTGATACAGGTCTAAGTACTTTTTCACAAGGGTTTTGTTGTTATGTAAGAGGGCAATTGAGGGGGCTGCTTTTTTTTGTTTTTTGAGAAGTTCTTTTGGGTGGGTTAGGTAGAATTTAAGGGTCTCTTCAAGCTTATCTAAAGAGGTAATGATCAAACTAGAATTGACAATTTGTTCAGTTATAAATTCAGGACGAATATAAGTAATCGCTGGTGTTCCAAGATACATACTTTCAATTTGGGCATTGGCGTAGTATCCCATTTTCATTTTTCCAATGGAAAGATCTGCTCTGCTGCACTCTTCTAACACTTGTTGGTGAGAGACGCCTTGTAGAAAAATAAACTCGATTGCAAACCCTTGCTCTTTTAAGCTGTCAATGGTTTTTTTTATCTCGGATGTTCCTTCTATTCCAGGGTGGTTTGTTGTATGGAAAATTCTGAGTGGACGGTTGGAAGTCCAGGGAGTTTTTTTGTATGTAGGTGGAGTAACAGGCGGAATAAAAAAGGGCATGTGGGTAGCCTGGGGAGAAAAGTCTAACATATCAGGAGTTGTAACGAGAAAGGCGTCTCCGTACTGTTTTGATAATTGACGGCGCTTGAGAACAGGACCCCCTTGGCAAACGCTCGCGTTATAGTCGCAATTTTGACAGATGTTATTTTTTGGATGAAGTTGAGCGTTTTTTTTCCGATCTCGAATTTCACAACCTCGGTAATGGATAATAAGTTTTCTGTTCATTTTTTTGAGCAGAGGGAGTTCCCATCCAGATTTTGTAAGATTTAACATAAAATGAGAGTGGATAACTTGGTATTTAGCAACTACTTTCCAAAACAGTATGAATTCCAGAAACGCTCGGATTGGAGCTTGCCAGATGCGAGGAGAGAATTGATAGTCACATTTATCCCAATTGGGGTTGCTTCCGATAGCTAAGTAGTCTGCTTTGATTCCTTCGTCTCTTAATATTTGAGTTGTGTGATAGGGGATATGAACCATATAAGAAATATGTAACACGGATCGAGGGATAGAACGATTAGAGTAAAAAAGTAATAGAAAATAGTTTAGAGGGGTTAACAGAAAAATACTCAGCGTATAAATAAGATTAAGTATAAAACGACACCATTTATGAATGAATATCGAGCTTAGAAAATTCAGTAGTTTGTTCATATTACAGCTTTTGGTGGTGCTATTTGTGTCTTGTATTTTGATGTAAGCTTAAAAGAGAAATAAGCATCATTATACCTTAAGGTGTACTCTTGTAACCTGTTTAACCAGATCGATTTAAAGGTCTATTTTGCGTTATTTCCCCTTTTAAGAGGCGCCTGGAATGCGCTTGAGTCTAATACATACGCTATGTTATACACAACGGATAATGAAATCTCGATAATTTGTCTTAAAGGACATCTTTCGTAATATAATTTCTGTATAAGCTCGGTATTTTTTAAAATTTTAATTTGAGTTTATAGGGGCAAAAGCTTTGGATTGTTTTTTAATGGACTATGAGGACATGTACTGAAATGGTAAAAATGCATTGTTTAATTACTGGGGGAATGGGATTAATTGGGTCTCATCTTATTGAGTCATTAGAAAAACAGTATGAGATTTATCTCATCTGTAGAAATCCGAAGAACGTACAGGACTCACTTGTTAAGCGCCCTAATATTCACCTTATAGAAGGCGATTTAACCAAATTAGATTGGATTGATTCTTTACCTCCAAAAATCGATGCGATTTTTCATTTAGCTCAATCGGAGCATTTTAGGGAATTTCCAGATTACGTAAATGAAGTGTTCGCTGTGAACACAGTGAGTGTGCTTCGCTTGCTGGACGAGGGGCGCAAAAGAGGCCTTCAAAAGTTTATATTAGCAGGTTCCGGTGGGATTTATGGCTCTAGAGAAAAAGAGTGCTCTAGTGATTCAGAGCTTGTATTACGAAATGATCTTGGATTTTATTTAACAAGTAAGCTCTGTGCAGAGTTTATTGCACAGAATTATTCAAAGTTATTAGATGTTGTAATTCTTCGTTTCTTTTTTGTATATGGAGCGGGTCAGAAAAGAGATATGTTGATACCTCGATTAGTGGATAATATTTTACATGACAGGCCAATTACTCTTCAGGGAGAAAATGGTTTATTGATCAACCCTGTTCATGTATCAGATGCTATTGCAGCACTGAAATCGGCTCTTTTGATTAAAGGGAGTCATGTTGTAAATGTGGCAGGTCGTGAGGTGCTAAGTTTAAGGGAAATTAGCGAAATAATCGGAAAAGAAGTCGGAAAATCACCTCATTTTCACAGTGATTTTTCAAAAGAGCCTTCTTCTTTGATAGGAGGGATTCAAGAGATGAAATTGAGTCTGGATGTTGAACCTTTAACTTCTTTTGCCACAGGCATAAAGGACGTTATTCCTTTTTCAGAAAAGAGGCAGCTAGAGAACTGTAATATGGATACTGTGCTTGCATGAAAATTTTACATCTGCCCACAGATGTTGGAGGAAATTCGTTTGGACTCTCGCGCGCGGAACAACTACTAGGTTTTGATAGTAATGCTCTTATAAAAAGTTCGGGTTGGATGGATTATCCTTACGAGCACTGCTTGGATTTAGATCAGATAAAAAACCCTTTGTTAAAATTAGCTAAGCTTTCTTACAAGTTTTTAAAGATTCGTTCTGCGTACGATATTTTTCACTTTAATTGTGGATCTTCTTTAATTCATACTCCAGAAAGAGGCTTGTGCCAATTCGATATTCCTTTTTATCCAAAAAAGGCTCGTCTGTTTGTTACATACAATGGTTGTGATGCACGTCAGAAATATCCAACAATGCAGCGGACTTCTATTGCCGCATGTCATGAAGAAGAGTGCTATCAAGGGGTTTGTAATTCAGGTGTACGTGATAGAATAAGACGGAAAAGTATTGAAAAAATGGCGAAGTATGCTCACCATATTTGGGCTTTAAATCCGGATTTGCTTTATTTTTTACCGCCCGAGAAGTCCTCTTTTTTACCTTATTCAATAGCTAATTATTCGAAAAGGCGTTGTTATACTCCGCCTGTCTATCCTTTGAAAATTATTCACGCTCCAACAAATCGTTCTGCTAAGGGCTCGAAGTATATACTTTCCGCCTTAGATGAGGCAAATAAGCGTTTTCCTGGGAAGGTCGATATTAAACTTATAGAAAATATTCCTTACAAACAAGCAATGAAAATGTATCAAGAGGCAGATCTTGTAATTGATCAGGTTATGATTGGTTGGTACGGTGCGTTTGCAGTGGAGGTGATGTCGATGGGTAAGCCGGTTATTTGTCGTATTGCAAAAGAAGACTTAAAATTTATTCCAGATGCGATGAGAAATGATCTTTTAGACTCTGTTATTAATGCAGATCCTTTTGATATAAAAGAAGTTTTATTCCGCTCTATTCTGGATTTAGATTATCTAAGAGAGCGGGCTCACTGTTGCTATGATTATGCTCATCGTTGGCATAATCCAGAATACATAGCAGGTCTTACAACCTCAATGTATCGCTCTGTTAAGTAGTCACTGAAAATTTTTCCATCCATTCTCCGAAACAGATAATACGCCATAGTTGAAAATTAAAAGGTTGTTTACCTGAAATAATATTATCGCCCATGGCAATAGCTTGTGGGCTGATAATTCCTTTTGATTGTTCAACAGCCTTTCGCAGTAATTGTCGAAATTTTTCTGGCTGTTCATTGCGAACCCAGATTTCTTCTGGAGTGGCAAAAGCAAGCTTACTATTTCGGGACTGGATTTTTTTTGGTAAAATCCCTTCCATACTATCTCTTAAAACTTTTTTTGTTTGACCGTTTGCTATCTTATATTCATTGGGTAAACTAAGTAGGAATTCGACTAGTCTGTAGTCAATAAAGGGGGTACGGGCTTCTACAGAATGTGCCATGGAGTTACGATCTTCATAATGAAGTAGCATGGGAAGGTTATGATCCATGATTTGAGCATAACTAATATTATGAGAAATCGATTTCTCATGCGTTGGCTTGGAGAATGGATCTCTTTTCTGGGCATTGAGAAGCTTTGTATTTATCCAGGAAGAAGAAAGGGTTGACTGCTTATTGAAAAGCCAACGCAGGGGTTGTTTGATAGCTATTGGACAAATTTGGCTGAATAGAGAAAGAAGAGGGGATGGTAGTTGATGTATTGACTTACTGGATTTAATTTCATTAAAGAGTGTTTTCCAGCGAAGCATTTTAAAAAGATCTGCGAAGTGAGGTGCAAAAAAGAGGGAATATCCACCTAGTTGTTCATCCGCTCCTTGCCCGTCTAGCATGACTTTGATATTATTTTGTTTAACAAGATGATAAATTTCCCATTGGGCAAAGACGCTAGTAGATGCAAAAGGGATGTCTTGATGCCAGATAATTTGTGGAAGCTGGGAGATAAGGTCCTCAAATCGGGGGTAGACATATTTGGGAACGGTTTGAGTGCTTCGCGTTACTTCATCCATAAACTCTTTTTCATCAAAACGCTTTTCATGAGAGCAAGCAGAGAAAGTAAGCTGATCGATTTTTTTACTTCCATTATTTGTAAGAAGTTGGTCTGCAAGACAGACAATACTTGATGAATCAAGGCCTCCAGATAAACAAGAGCCAACAGAGACATCAGAGCGTAAACGTAGTTTAATGGAATCTTCAAAAAGAGAGAGAAATTCAGTAGAAGCGGATTTAAAGCTTTTAGAGTAGCTCTCTTTTGGAAGAGTGTACCACGGTTTGCTTTTGGGCTCTTGGTGTAGCTTGTCTAAAGAAAGATGTAAGAAGTGCCCGCCACGGAGTTGCTGGATTTCTTTGAAAAAAGAGTGTTGATTATGGTCGAAAAGCCCCCAGTGTAAATAATCATAAGCGACTTGGCCATTGATTTGGTTTAAAGGGGTAGGTAAGGTATGAAATTGTTTGATTTCAGATCCAAATGCGAGGCACTCTTCGGTTTTAGATTTCCAGAAATATAATGGCTTAATCCCGAAACGATCTCTTGCAGCAAATATTTCGTTTGTTTTTCTGTCATAAATAACGAAAGCAAACATACCATTGAAGCGGTCTAGAGCTTTTAATCCCCACTGAGAGTAGCTTTTAAGAACAACTTCTGTATCTGTATCGGAAAAAAAACTCACTCCTTGTGCTTTTAGTTGTTTACGGATTTCAATGTAGTTATAAACTTCACCATTGTAAGTAATCCAATATCGGCTATCTTCAGTCGACATTGGCTGATGTCCTTTTTCGCTTAAGTCTAAAATTGATAAACGGTTGTGTCCAAGTGCTGCGGAGTACTTATTCCAATTTAGTTCTTGGGGAATCACGGAACAAGGGGCATGGGGTATTTCTGCTTTGAAGACTTGTGCAGGTGTTGAAGCGCCCCCAAAAATTGCCGCTTTTAAGGGCCAGTTAGGAAGAAGTACATACCCTTCATCATCTGGACCGCGATGTTTGATTTGCTCATTCATTTTTTTGAGAGAGCTTAAAAAGAGGCCTTTTCTTTTAGAAAAGAGAGCGGTGATTCCACACATAGTAAGATTTTTTTAGGGGGGGTGAATAGAAAGCCCTTAGCACCTTGTAAAGGATACTAGGGGCTTATGTGTTATACAGCAGCAGGATTTTCGCTGTTTACTTCTTGCATAATTACAGGTTTGCTGCACTCTTCTATTGCAAAGAGATTTTCTCCTCGAAGAACATAGCGCTCTTTTGTTGCAGGACAAAAAGCACTTTGCTCTTCGTCCTCAGCGATAGCAACAGGCAGGTCTAAGCGCTCTCCGTGAGCACTCATCCAACCGATCTGTTTTCCGGGATTACCGACAACAAGCGCGAATGGCTTGATGTTTTGAGTTACAACGGTTCCAGCTCCTATAAAGCAGTACTCTCCTAGTTCTACTCCGCAAACAATAGTTGCATTTGCTCCAACGGTGCTACCTTGTCTTAGAAGCGTTTTTGTATACTGCCCTTTACGAACCACATGGCTTCTAGGGTTTTTGATGTTAGTAAAGACCATACTGGGACCGAGGAAAACATCGTTTTCACAAACAACACCCTCATAAAGGCTGACGTTATTTTGAACTTTGACATTGTTACCAAGTTGTGCACCGGATGCAACAAAGACGTTTTGTCCGATGTTACATTTCTCTCCGATCTTTGCTTGACTCATTACGTGGCTATTATGCCATATTTTGGAGTCGTTTCCAATAACAGCACCTTCATCAATAACAGCTGTTGCATGAGAAAAGTAGTTCGTATAATCAAGAGAGACGCCTTGAAACTCTTTTGGGTTAATAGCCTCTCCTCCGCTATTAAGACTTGCTTGTGCAGATTGCAAGACTTTAAGAACGCGCAAGCCTTCTTCTCCGTGAGTACGAGGTGTCATACGATTATTACAGCATTCAATAAAATGGAGGCACTCTTCGCGCAGTGGCTCTTTGTGCTCTAGTGCTACAGGCTCACCTTTTTTCTTGTTGGGAAGTGGAATATGACCCTCAGACCATGTAAGATGGTCTCTATAAATCATAAGTTTTTTATCCCACGCTTGCATGTCATCGAAAACAACCATACCCTTTGAGCCTACAACAGTGAGTTTTTGTTCTTTAAAGGGATTTAACCAACTGACATAGATATGGGCTGCGACATTATTGGCAAAGCTGAGTGTCGTCATACTGACATCAGCGATGTTCTTAGATAGGTAAGCTGCACCCATACAACGCACTTGTTCGGGGAATTTATTTCCGCAAAGAGAGAGTATAACGGAAATATCGTGTGGAGCAAAACTCCATAGAGAATTCTCTTCTGTACGAATGGTACCGAGATTTAAGCGGTTTGATGAGACGTATTGAAGCTTACCGAGCTCTCCTGTTTTTAAAAGCTCTTGGAGCTTTGTAATGCATGGGTGGTATTGCAAAAGATGTCCAACCATAAGGATGCGCTCTTTCTCTTTGGCAAGACGAATGAGCTCTTGTGCTTCTGTGAAATTAAGGCAGAGTGGTTTTTCAACGTAGAGATCTTTACCAGCAAGCAAAGCTTGTTTTCCGTGCTCATAGTGAAATTGTGCGGGTGTGGCAATAACAACTCGTTTGATTTCAGGGTTACTAAGAACGCTTTTAAAGCTTGTGCTGGTTGCAATGCCGGGAAAGCTTTGTTTATAGTTCTTTAAAACATCTTCATTGAGATCGCAAAGTGTATGTAGAGCTTCTAGCTCATAGAAGTTTCTAGCTAGGTTTTTCCCCCAGCGTCCACTTCCAATTAGGGCAATATTTTTTTTATTCATATTCATCTCCTTTTAAACTGTAGCGAGCATTTCAGCTTTTAGGGTTTCAATGACAAGGTCTTGTTCTTCTTCTGTAAGCAAAGGATGCATAGGGAGGCTCAAGACTGTTTGAGCTGCTTTTTCAGCTTCGGGAAAGCTTCCTTCTTTATATCTTAAGTATTCAAAAACAGGTTGTACGTGTAGACATTTTGGATAATAGATAGCAGATGGGACACCTTTTTCTTTAAGGGCTGCTTGTAGCTCTGCTCTGTTTTCGACTCGAAGAGTATATTGAGCGTAAACATGTGTGTTTCCTTCCTCAACAACAGGTACTTTAAAACAGTCTTCAAGTTGTTCTGAGTAGCGAGCTCCAATGCGGTTTCGAGCTGTAACTTCATCTTCAAAATAGGGGAATTTAGCTAAAAGAATTGCAGCTTGAAGTGTATCTAGACGAGAGTTGAACCCAAGGGTTGTGTGGTGGTGACGTCTCTCTCCACCGTGGACACGAATTGCACGCATCTGGCTTGCTAGGTGGTCATCATTTGTAAAGAGGGCTCCACCGTCACCATAGCAACCAAAAGGCTTGGCTGGGAAAAAACTAGTGGAGGCAATGGTTGTAACACCACAGCTTCTTTTGCCTTTTTGAGTAGCACCAAAGCTTTGAGCTCCGTCTTCGATAACAGGAAGGTTATATTTAAGAGCAATCGTATTGATTTGTTCGTAATCAGGCATTTGACCAAAAAGGCTTACTGGCATGATTGCCTTTGTTTTTGGCGTGATAGCTTCTTCTATTTTTGAGATATCGATATTGAAAGTGTTGGGATCAATATCAACAAAAACAGGAACAGCACCAAGAAGTTTAATAACTTCAGCTGTACTAATCCAGGTAAATGGAGTTGTGATGACCTCGTCCCCTGGGCCAATATTGAGTGCCATAAGGGCTATTTGTAGGCTATCAGTACCGCTT
Source organism: Chlamydiales bacterium (assembly GCA_040264515.1). Taxonomy (GTDB): domain Bacteria; phylum Chlamydiota; class Chlamydiia; order Chlamydiales; family JBDQID01; genus JBDQID01. The sequence continues at coordinate 1,688 of JBDQID010000027.1, read as the reverse complement.
GCAACGGAGATACAATGTTTTGCATCGACGTACTTGGCAAGGGTCTTTTCTAACTCTGCTATTTCAGGTCCCATGATATAGCGACCGTGATCGAGAACGGTGTGTATAGCGTTATCGATGGCTTCTTTGTGTATTTCGTACTGTTTTTTTAGGTCAATAAATTGCATAAAACCTCCAGGCTATTAAGCGGGGTGAACAAGATCGTTTGTAGGAAGAAAGTTTCTTGTATCGATGATAGGTACATTGTAAGACAAGAATTCGTCTGCAGAAAAAATAGAGTGGGCTGTGGCAAGAAGAAAACAGTCGTATTCTGATGAGAGTGGGGTGCTCTTTTTACCGGTGAGTTCAGGGAACTCTCGAGTTTCATGAAGTTCACTCACGAGGGGATCATGATACTCAACAGTTGCGCCTTTTTCTTCCAAGAGTCGCATAAGCTCAAGACTTGGGCTTTCTCGAATATCTTCGACATCACTTTTATAAGCTAGACCAAGTACTAGGATTTTAGAGCCGTTGATCGGTTTTTTATGTTCATTAAGACAGTCTTGTACTTTACTGATAACCCATTTCGGCATGGAGCGATTGATTTCTCCAGAGAGCTCAATAAAGCGTGTGCGAATTCCAAATTCTTTTGCCTTCCATGTTAAGTAAAAAGGATCAATGGGGATACAGTGCCCTCCAAGTCCTGGTCCTGGGGAAAAACGCATAAACCCAAACGGTTTTGAAGAAGCAGCTTCAATCACATCCCATACATTGACTTTCATTTTATCTAAAATAACTTTCATTTCGTTAACAAGTGCGATGTTAACTGAGCGGAAAATATTTTCAAAAAGCTTAGCAGCTTCTGCTACACGTGTTCCTTGAACAGGTATAATATCATCGAGAGCGAGCTTATAGACGGCTTCTCCTAGATTTAAGCTGGTAGAATCAATTCCACCGACAAGCTTGGGGATGTTTCTTGTTTTATATTGTGGATTACCAGGGTCTTCTCTTTCAGGGCTAAAGCAGAGATAGAGATCTTTTCCAACCCTTAAATCACTCTGTTTTTCGATGATTGTTTTAACGATTTCTTCTGTTGTACCGGGCCAGGTTGTGCTTTCAAGAGAGATAAGAGTGTGAGGTTGTAAGTGTGGGGCAATAGCTGTGCACGTATCTTCAATAAAGTGTAAATCAGGTTCTAGATGGTGTGTTAAGGGAGTTGGAACGCAGATAATAATGACATCACAGCTAGCAGATTTGGAAAAATCAGCTGTGGCTGAGAGCATGTTAGTTTCAACGAGTTTTCCAAGGCGGTCTCCGTTGATATGTTTAAAGTAGCTTTTCCCATCTAGGATGCTATCGATTTTATTTTGGTCGACGTCGAATCCTAATACTTTAACTCCAGCTTCAGCAAAGACAAGAGCGAGAGGGTAGCCTACATAACCTAGACCTACGATGCCAATGGTAAGGTCGCGGTTTTTTATTTTTTCAAGAGTAAGGGGCATAGAGGAATTCCTGATAGAAAAAGTTTAAAATAAGAGCGGCGATTCTAGCAAAGCTCTGTGATGCTCACAAGCAATATCTTTATTCGGAGTGTAATTAAATATAGGAATTGAATCCTTTTTTAGAAAATTAGTTTGTTTTAATGAGATTGAGATACTTTGCAGCTAAGCTGTTTCGATCAAATTGCTTGATGAATTCAGAATTTACAG
>JBDQID010000026.1:0-10212 GCA_040264515.1 Chlamydiales bacterium | reverse complement strand
GGCTTTGTTATTTTAGGATTATTCGATGAGTACACTGATCCCATAGATGACTTTGCCGGAACATGGGATGAGCTTACAAGAACAGGAGCCTTTGACACTAACGTCAGACTTCAGGTTTCGGTGACGAATGATGACACGACACTCTCTCCATCTTGGAGCGCTTGGCAGGATCTCATTATGTCGGAACTAAAATGCCGTGGAATGCGATTCCAGCTTTTGCTTGAGAGCACAAATGGGAATCAGACTCCTAGAGTTGAGGTTTGTTCTATCACTATTGATATGCCTGACAGGGTGGACTCAACATCAGGAGTCTCGAGTGGCACAGGAACACTATCTGTGAGTTTCTCTCCAGCATTCAAATTTTTAAAAGAAGTGGGGATTACCGCTTCAAACCTTGCTAGTGGCGATTACTACACAAAAGCGAATGAAATCTCTACAGGGTTCGATATTACATTTTATAACTCCAGCGATGTTGCCGTTGACAGGACATTCGGCTGGACAGCTCATGGCTATGGGCACTTGGTAACATAAGGAGAAAAATATGTCTCAGCACGATATGACCGTGGATAACGCTGGAGCAGCAACTGTAAGGGTAGATATCAATGCAGGTTTGCAAGCTCTAGCCTCTACAAGCTCAGGAGCAACAGCTCCCACAACAACGTTTGCAAACCAATTCTGGTATGACACTTCAACAAACATACTGAAGAAGAGAAACAAAGATAACGATGCATGGATCAATTTTGCCATCTTCGACGAGACTGGTGATCTTGTCACCTCTATGTCGATGGCGGACATAAGCATCACTGGAGATATCACGAATTCCCTGATTCGTATGAGGCCATACTACTATGAAAATTTAGGGTTAACGCTTTCAGGGGGAACATTAAGTGTAACTAGCGCAGATGGAACAGCTCTCTCATCAAGTAATCCTGCATATCTTTGCCTTCCATCGAACTCTACCCCAGGAAAGCTGATACTCTACACAATAACAGCTGATCAAGCAATGACAAACACAGAGATGAATGGGAATCTTTTTGGACTGACAGATGGAGTAGCATTTGCTAATTCTCTTCCTATGTTTGTGTACGGCTGTTCAAATGATAATGAGGATGCAATTGCTTTCACGTTATGTAGGATTCCTCACTTGAAAGTATCGCCAGCTAGTGCTGATATAGGAGATCCTTCATCAGCGACGGCAAGCAAGCAATATAGCTTGTACAGCTTTGATGATATCACAGAGACAGGGTATGACGGGAATGCATGTGGCTGTATAGGCGGCTTGACGGCTACAAAAGACGCTTCTAATGTGTGGACATTTGATACTCTTGTCAAAGGTTTGGATGGCATAGGATGTTTTCATGAAGGCAGAAGATTTGAAATGTCTACAGGGCATTTTGGATCAACTTCTGGAAATTATTTTAGCGGAAGTGGAGGCGGCACTCCAGCAATTTGGTCGAGTGCAAAGTACCACTACTTCATCGAAAGAAGTGGGCGCTGTAGGTTTCACTTCCGTGGAGAAACATGTTCATCTGGAGGATCTGGCTCAAATCAGTTGCGCTTCCATACTCCTTTTCAGATAACAGACGTGAGTAAAGTGAGCTATAGCTATGGAATTTTTATGTTCCAAGACAATTCAGGCTCGCCTACGAATGAATATATTTATGGTGCAGCAGCCTTCACACAAGCTTCTAGTAATATTTATTTCTTTCACATCGATACTCCAGGGACAACACTGTACCAGTGTAATAGTTTTGCTTTAAATGACCCATCATTTTCCGTTTCTCTAGAATATCAAACAGCTAATTCATAGGAGGTTGAAATGAAAAAAGAAGAATTTGAAAAAGGCTTTAGCCAAGATACAATTTTATCAAAATATAGTGTCTTGGAGATTCTTGAGGCAGTTATTTACAACAATACTGAGAAGATACAGTCAATCAAAGACTTTAAAACATTCTTGGAGGAACGCAAGAGTGACTATCTTTTGAAATATGATGCTGCGAAAACGGATAAAAAAAGGGCAGGTGTAGTGGGAAGCGTAAAAAACGTCAATCAAGAATGGAATGAATCTAACGATAAGAGGACGCAATGACACAGCACGATTACGTTATTGCGAACCAGGGGGCTGTAGATTTTCGCAATGACATAAATAACGCCTTGCTATCCATCGTTTCACAGAATGCTGGAGCTTCGGCACCAACTGCTACTTTTGCGGATATGATATGGTACGATACCACAAACGATTTATTAAAGATGAGAAATGAGGCTGATGATGCTTGGATCACTCTTTTCAAACTCGATCAAACGGGTGATTTGATTAACTACCTCGATCTCATTCCACAAACAGATAACACAGAGAACTTGGGGACTTCAGCGAAAGCATGGAAGGATCTTTTCCTTCAAGGAAACGTGTATTTTGACAATGATAATTCACGAACTCAGAAGCATTACTTGTGGACTCCAATTTCTTCGGCTTCTGCTTCGAGTAGCTCAAGTATCGATATTGCTTTACCTTCTGGATGGGATATTTTTCTTATTCGCTTTGAGGAGGTCTATCCTTCGACAGACAACAAGGGGATGCTTTTTCGCACCTCTCAGGATGGAGGAAGCACCTTTGATAACGGGAGTGGGAATTACGTCTATGGAAATATGAAAAATGCAACGACCTTCAGCACAGTTGCTGTAAATAATAGCACCTCGTCCACTTCTATAAGGCTCAATGACCAGATAGGGAACACACAACTCGAAGCGGCTCATGGAGAAATGTTGATTTATGGAGCAAACAGCGCAGCTTCTCCAACTCGAATACAGTGCTACACTAATTTTGACGAAGCAGCAACAACCAACAAAGTTAGGACTGAACAAACTATGGGAAGGCGTGCTAATTCTGCACATATTACAAACTACTGTCGATTTTTGATGGCTAGTGGAAATATTGCAGGGGGAAAGTTTGTTCTTTACGGCAGGAACCTCATATAGGGAGTGAAAAGATGCATAAGGTAGTAAATGGCAAGAAGGTTCGCTTAACACAAGAAGAGATTGCAGAGATTGAAGCTGATGAGGTTGCAAATTTACGAGAAGAGGCTCTTTATCGAGCTGTGATCGGACGTGCTGAAGCTTTTGGGAACTTATCAAAGCATATTGAAAGAATAAGCCAAACGTTGGCGCATTTAAAAAACAGTGGTGTGGATCTTGGTGCTGATGGTGATGAGCAATGCATGCTTATCGATGGCATAAATCAAAAATATCCTAATGAATAAAATGAGGTGAAAAATGAAATTGTATGATGGTAGTGTTCTTGTCGTTGGTATTCTTATTGTGGCTCTTAGCGTTGGATATGTATCTTCACGATGGTTAGGTGAAGACAACCCTATAGAGGAGGCCGCGGAAGAGGTCATCGAGTCGCAAACAGGAATGGAAATTGATCTTTCTCCTTCCTCTGAAGAAATAGCGTCTTAGAAAGAAAAGACACTTCGGTGATTCACATTGACTCCTCATCAAAAAAACACTATATCTAGTTGACTGGTAGAATATGTCAACAGATAAGGTGGGTGATGATTTGAAAATGAAAACTATTTCCGTAAGAAGCTTGGCTTCAATAGGATTCACATGTGTAGTTCTGTCGTCTTGTCATACTGCCCCTTCTTCTAAAGCTAGTGATATTCATGTAAACACCTTGTCTTCAGAGAAAATCACAAGAACACAACCTATATTATCTTCTTCAATGAAGATCAACGAAAAAAAACTTTCTGGGGAGTTGACCTTAGAAGATGCCGTTTCTCTTTCTCTGGTTTACAGCCCAGAGCTTCAAGTGTATTCAACAGAGGTGCGGATAAAAGAGGCTTTGGCATTGCAAGCTAGACTTTTCCCAAACCCAGAGCTTGAGGGGGAAGTGGAGGAATTTGGAGGGACAGGTCCTCGAAAAGGATTCACATCGGCAGAATCTACGATAAAGGTTTCCCAACTCATTGAAATGGGGGGCAAGCGAGGCAAGCGTGCTGCGATCGGCCGTTATGATAAAGATCTGGCTCAATGGGACTTTGAGTCAAAAAAATTAGATGTAATTGAGAAAACAAAAGTTGCGTTTATAGACCTTCTTTTATTCCAAGAGAAATTGAAAATTTCAGAGCACCTTAATACCTTGGCAACGGAACTTCATGGGACTATTGAAGAAAAAGTTCAAGCAGGAAAAGTAGCTCCTCTCGAAGGGAAGAAGGCGAGAATAGCTCTTTCATTCAGTAAATTAGAAATGGAAAAGAATCAACGTGAACTCTCCATAGCACACCAGCGTCTCAAATCTTTGTGGGGAGATTTAAAAGTTAAAATTCAAAAAGTTTCAGGGAAGCTTGACGTATCTCAACTTCCAGTGGCCCTTCAGCATACCTTTGAAGATGCACAGGCAAATCCAGAGATTCTACGTTTAAAGATCGAGGCCGAACGCTCAAAAGCTGTTTCTCAATTAGAACGGGCTAGCCGAATTCCTGATATCACTCTAAGTGCTGGGGTAAAGCATTTTGAAGAAACAAAGGATGAAGCCTTTGTTGTTGGACTATCGATACCGTTGCCTTTGTTTGACCGCAATCAGGGAAATGTCTCTGCAGCAAAGGAGGAAGAGAGGAAGGTTCAGGAGCTTTCATTGCTTGCGAAGACTAGAATAGAAAGTGACTTACTTCAGTTAAATCAGGAAACAAGCTTGGTCTATTCAGAGGTCAGAGCATTAGAAGATGATATTTTGCCTAATGCGGAGTCTTCATTTGCAGATTCTAAAGAGGCTTACCTGAGAGGAAAGGTCGATTATTTAGATTTGCTTGATTCTCAAAGAACCTTGTTTGAGGTGAAAGTCAAACACATGGAAGCGTTAGGAAATTACCATAAATTACACGCCCGTATTGATCGTTTAATAGGAGGAGCTTTAAATGAAAGCACTGAAAAATAAAAATACTCTGATTCTTTTGGGCGCTGTAATAGCTGCATTTGTTTTGGGTATTTACGCATCCAGAATATCCATTAGTTTTGATGGCCATGAAGGTGAAGAGCACGGTGAAATGCATGGTGAACATACTGGAGAGAATGGAGAAGAGGGTGAAGAAGACCATGAAGAGCTTTCTCTTTCATTTGAGGAGATCAAGGAATTTGGTATTACAACAGGGCGTGTCGGTAAAGGAATAATAGCTCAAAAGGTCGAACTCAGTGGTGAGGTAGCTTATAATGAAAATCGCTTGGCACATATTGTTCCTCGTGTAGAGGGTGTCATTCGCAAGGTTAACTTTAATCTTGGCGATCAGGTTGAAGAAGGTGATATTTTAGCTGTTATTGAAAGTAGAGAGCTTGCTGATGCAAAAGCTTCTTACTTAGAGTCTTTTGAAAGGGTCCGCCTTAGTAAAGTAAGATTTGAGCGCGAAAAAGGATTGTGGGAAAAGAAAATTTCTTCCGAGGAAGATTATCTGAATGCTTCCCAAGTACAAGAAGAAGCTAAAATTCGCTACTTATCATCTCAACAAAAACTCCTTGCCTTGGGTGTTTCAAAGGAGAGTATCTCTTCTCTTGAAAAGAGCGCAGGACAAGATTTTACCAGTTATGAAATTAGAGCACCTATTGCAGGCACAATCGTTGAAAAGCATGTTGTCCTAGGAGAGAGGGCTTTAACAGATTCAAACTTATTTACAGTAGCTGATCTTAGTCATGTATGGGTCAACCTTACCCTCTACCCAAAAGATATTTCTAGTATTGCAAAAGGGCAGAAAGCTTTTATTAAGTCTAATAGCAGTGAAGTACACTCAGAAGGTTATGTAGAATATATCAGCCCCTACCTTGAGGAGAGTACTCGTACAGCAACTACTCGCGTTTTAGTTAAGAATGAATCGAGAGAGTGGCGTCCAGGGATGTTTGTGACAGCAGATATTGTTATAGGGGAGTTTGAAGTAGAAAAAAGAATCCCTTTATCAGCAATTCAAGTGATGGAAGGAAAGAATGTTGTGTTTATTCGCCACAATGAAGGTTTTGAACCTTCTCAGATTATAACAGGGCGCTCTGATGGGCAGTTTGTTGAAGTCGTTGAGGGTCTTGATCATGGTAGTGAATTTGTAGAAGACAACAGCTTTGTCTTAAAAGCTGAAATTAATAAGAGTTCTTTCGGAGATGGCCACGGGCATTAATAGGATACTATCATGGTAAAAAAAATTATCGATATAGGCTTGCATAATAGGCTTCTCTCTCTCTTGTTTATGGCAGTTGTATTTTTTGGTGGACTTTGGACGTGGCAAAGACTTCCTGTAGATGCCTTTCCCGATGTTTCACCTAATCTAGTTCAGGTATTTACTGTAACAGAGGGTCTAGGTCCTGAAGAAGTTGAAACCTATGTTACCTATCCAGTAGAGAGTTCTTTAACTGGTTTGCCAGGAGTGAAAAAGGTAAGGAGTGTTTCTAATTTTGGCCTCTCTGTTGTTAATGTCTATTTTGAAGATGGGATGGACATTTACTTCTGTAGACAGCTAGTGAACGAAAGACTTCAAGAAGCTAGAGAACAAATTCCAGAAGGATTTGGAGAACCTGGAATGGGCCCTATTTCAACGGGAATGGGTTTAGTACTATTTTACTACATAAAGGATTCCACGGGTAAATATTCCTTAGAAGAACAAAGAGCTGTTCAGGATTGGATTGTTAAATTCAATCTCCAGACCGTTCCTGGAGTAACAGAAGTTTTAGGAATTGGAGGTTATGAGAAACAATTTCATGTAATCGTAGATCCTAATGCCCTTGTTCGCTATGACATCACCCTTAATGATGTGATCGGGAGAATTAAATCAAATAACCTTAATGTTGGTGGCCAATTCATTGAGAAGAATAGTGAAGAGCTTATTGTACGTTCATTGGGGTTAGCGAAAGGTATTGGAGATTTACAAGATATCGTGATCAAGACAGTAGATGGTAGACCCATTTACTTAAACGATATTGCAAAAATTGAGATTGGTGGAGCTATTCGAAGGGGACTTCAAACTCATAATGGTGAGGAAGAAGTAATCTCAGGAATGGTGGTTAAGTTATATGGTACAAATGCCTCTTCGGTCATCGAAAATGTAGAAGATAAGATTGATGAGATTAATGGAATTCTCCCTGAAGGTCTCAGTATTGTACCCTACTATCAGCAAAAAGATATTGTCGAAGCTTCTGTAAGCACAGTATTCAACGCACTGATACAAGGTATTATATTAGTGGCCCTTGTATTACTTATTTTCCTTGGAGGTTTTCGTCCCAGTTTTGTCGTTGCTCTTTCCATACCCTTCTCTGTCATGCTTGCTATTATTGGAATGGGATTTTTTGGTCTTTCAGCAAACTTGATGTCTCTTGGAGGCCTGGCAATTGCTATTGGAATGCTTGTTGATGCTACGATTGTCATGATAGAAAACGTAGACAGAGTCCTACGTGAAGCAGACCCTGATGAGCCTAGACTTCACTTAATAAGTAGAGCCTGTCAAGAAGTCACGAGACCAATTACTTTTGCAATTATGATTATTCTTGTTGTATTTCTTCCTTTGATGACTCTACAAGGTGTCGAGGGAAAAACATTTAGACCTCTTGCATATACTGTAGTGCTGGCGATGCTAGGTTCCCTGATTTTTGCAGTTTTGCAAGCCCCTGTTCTCGCTTCTATTTTTATGCGTCGTGACTCATCGAGTTCTAAAGAGCCATTCATCGTAAGGACATTATTAAAGTGGTATCAGCCTCTTGTAACTTTTTTTGTGAGAAATCGAAAAGTTGCCATAGGATTTGCTGGGGCATTACTTCTGCTTGGTGCCGTTCTCTTCCCATTCTTAGGTTCTGAATTTACACCGAAGTTAAGAGAAGGGACTATTGTAGTCCGTCTAACAATGTCACCCTCGATTTCATTGAAGGAGAGTAAGAGAACTACCATGTTGGTAGAAAAGCGTTTGTTGAAAATCCCTGAAGTTATCGAAACGGTGACAAGGATAGGAAGAGGAGAGGTTGGTGCTCATGCAGACCCTATCAACTCTGCAGAAATGTATGTTATTCTCAAACCAAAAGACGAATGGAGAGAAAAGGGGAATCAAGAGTTTCTTGAAAATGCTATTAGAAGGGAATTAGGGGATATTCTCGGGGTGCAAGTTAATCTTACTCAGCCTATTGAAATGACTGTAGACGAGCTCTTAGAAGGAGTTAAAGCAGAGCTTGCTGTAAAGCTTTTCGGGGATGACTTAGAGCTTTTGAAGGAAAAGGCCGATCAGATTGGCGCCGTTGTTAATGAAATTGAAGGGGCTGAGGATCTTCAGGTAGATCAGATCAGTGGCACCCCTCAGCTTCAGATTATCCCTGATAGACATAAAATTTCTCGCTATGGGATTAATCTTGCTGATATCCAAGATGTCATTCAATCTGCAGTTGGAGGTGTTACAGCTGGGCAGGTTTTCGAAGGTATCCGTCGATATGACATCTTTGTGCGTTATCCTGAAAAAGCCAGAAATGACATAGAAGCCATAAAAATGATTTTGATAGACGCTCCTAATGGTAGTCGTGTGCCTTTGAATGAGCTTGCTGATATTAAGGTAGTTGTAGGCCCTCGGCAAATTACACGCGAGAACAATCAAAGATTCATCACGGTTCAATGTAATGTTGTAGGAAGAGATATTGGTTCTTTTGTAGAAGAGGCTCAGAAGAAAATTGATGAAAAAGTAGAACTTCCCTCAGGGTATTTTCTTACTTGGGGAGGTCAATTTCGTCTACAGCAAGAGGCTAATAAGCGTTTGGCTATCGTTATTCCAATCACACTGTTGCTGATTTGCTTTTTACTATACATAAGCTTTGGATCTATCAGAAATACCTTATTGATATTTCTAAACATACCCTTAGCTTTAGTGGGGGGAATTGCTGCTTTATGGTTAGCTGGACTTAACCTTTCAGTACCATCCTCAGTGGGATTCATAGCTCTTTTTGGAATTGCTTTGGGGAATGGTATGGTGTTGATTACAAGCATTAATCAGTTAATTGATAAGGGCATGGAGGTCGATGAGGCTTCGATAAAAGGAGCTTGTTTACGCCTAAGACCCGTTTTAATCACAGCAATTACCACTGTATTAGGTTTAATACCTCTGCTCTTGTCTAACGGCACTGGGAGTGAGGTACAGCGACCACTTGCGATGGTCGTTGTTGGAGGGCTGTTTACCTCAACAGTGCTAACATTACTAGTCATCCCAGCATTGTTTAAGTGGTTTTCAGCACCTAGATATACAAACGGGGTGGATAAAGGAGCAAACCAATGAAAGTTGTAACGGCATTTGTGAAAAATAATATGGTAACAGAAGTAATTTCAGCTCTTCACACAGTTAAAGGCTTGACAGGGGCAAGCTTCTCTGAAATTAAGGGTTTTGGAAAGAGTTATGGAAAAAAAGGAAGCGATTATTCAGACGAGCATCCTCACACAAGGATTGAGATTATTTGTAAGGATTCTATAGTAGAAAACCTTATATCTACTCTTCAAGAAAAAGCTCATACAGGCTTAAGGGGTGACGGAAAAATCTTTGTTTATTCTCTTGATGATGTTGTAAGAATCAGCACTGGCGAAAGGGGAGAATCTGCAATATAAAATGCACCAGCATAGTTTGAAGATTTTAATTTGGTTCTTTATGGACATCCGTTATTGCTACGCAAAGGCTTTTTCCATAGAAAATAGATTGCAGGGATTACGATAAGCACAAGGAGAAGGGTGCTAATCATGCCACCCACCATAGGTGCTGCGATTCTACGCATTACTTCGGAACCTGTACCTCCTCCGAGCATCACAGACAATAAACCAACAAGCGTAGAAGAAACAGTCATCGCAATGGGTCTAATTCGAAGTAAAGATCCTGCAATTATAGCGTTATGAAGATCCTTTATAGAGAAAGGTTTAGCCTGTTTTTCTGTAATTTGCTGAGCTTCTTTTAATGATTGGTTTAAATAGGATAACATAATAACCCCGATTTCCACTGACAATCCAGCGAGGGCTATAAATCCCACTCCTACAGCTACAGACAGATTGTAATCTAATAAATAGAGCAGCCACACACCACCCGTTAAAGAAAGCGGAAGGGTTAGCATAACAATAGCGACTTCTATGAGATTTCGAAAGTGAACGTAAAGGAGAAATGAAATAATGGTTATAATAAGTGGAAGAACAAGTGTTAAACGCTCTTTAGCTCGTTCCATATATTGATATTGTCC
>JBDQID010000025.1:0-10515 GCA_040264515.1 Chlamydiales bacterium | reverse complement strand
GTGGCATAGATTTTTTTCTACCTTTCCCAGCACTAAAGTGCTGGGCTAAAGAGAGGTGCGACCACTACCGTGGTCCAAAAACTATTTCTATAAACCAGTAGACAGGGCGGAATTAAGAGTCGAGCTGATGTTAATATTAGCACTCTCAGTGTATGCCACTAAATATCAGAACTCTATGTTAGGTTGATGCGAATGCTGAGCGCCCGCGCTACAACCAGTGAATATTGCGTAAGGGTAAAGTTTTAGATTAAAGAACGTAGAGCTGACTACAAAAAAACAAAGGTAAAAGTCTATTTATTTAAAGAACTTACATAGCAGAGCACTAGGCGATGAAGTCGCCGGAGCGCGGGCTCTCTTTTGTGTGGTTTGTTTGGAGTAGGTGTTGAGTCTCGCTTACGAGCACATCGGTGAGCTGGCTCCAGCTGTTGTGATTGGGGTCGTCTGTGAGTTGTTTGTGGAGATCGTCAGCGAGCGCTTTGCGCTCTTTTTCGGGAAGGGCAAGTGCTGCACGGATAGTTTGTAGATTGTATTCTTGATCGTTATAGCGAAGCAAGAAAGGGTGGTCATACGGGTAGCCGGTCTCTTTTGAGACGAGCGGGATGAAGCCACGGGCAGCAGCCTCTAGAATCGAGACGCATTGCGCCTCCCACCTTCCGGGTTGAATAAAGAAGTCAGCCTTTGAGCAAAGAGCGTTGACAGCGTCGCTGTCGAGGTTGTCGAGTTTTTGCTTTTTGCCTCCGTAGATATGAAGCGTGCGTTTGGTATTGCGAACGAGTTTTTTTGTATCGGAGAGACACTTCATGTGGGCGTTGTTACCGATGTAGAGAAAGTTGTCGGTTGTGTAGTCGAATTTAACGCGTTTGAAAAGCTCTAAGTCGATTGGCTGGTGAACACAGCGGTATCGTTTTGTTTTAAAGTAGTTGTGCCAGAAGTTGTAGTTGTTTTTTAGGTAGCGATCTTGGTTGTATTCACTTGTGAGTAAAATAATTGAACGTGCGGCATTGAGGTCTTTAAGCTCTACTGTTTTGGGAATGCAGTTGAATAGCTGTGAGTTATTTCTGTCTTCATTACCGGACCATGGGTAGAAGGCGATGATATTTTTTGTGCGTTTGCACGCTTTTCTGTATGTCTCTCCGATATGGCCAATAACGAGATCTTTTTCAGTGATCCAGTTGATACGGCTCTCTTTTTCGCCTTCGAGGCGCAAGAAGGTGACGCGAGGAAACTCTTTTTGGAGTGCTTTGTGGCAGAAGTAGCTGATCTCGCTATTCGCTTTGAGCCCGTGGCGAAATCGGTCGAAGATGTTGTGGTGTGTGTAGATAAAGAAAAGGCGCTTTCCGGGTAGGAGATCCTTGAATTTATAAAGAAGCTTTTTTAAGAGTCGCATAGCTATGGCCTTTTTTCATCTGATAGGGTATAAGATAGGGATTTTTTTGAGGAGTTATTTCCATGAAGACAGTTATTTTAGCAGGGGGATTGGGGACTCGGCTATCGGAGAAGACGGCGACAATTCCAAAGCCGATGGTAGAGATTGGCGGCAAACCGATGCTGTGGCATATCATGAACCTTTATGCAGCTTATGGCCATAAAGAGTTTTTTCTTGCTTTGGGTTACAAAGCAGAAGTTGTGAAAGAGTACTTTTTAAATTTTTACTCGCTTAACAACGATTTTACCGTGGATCTTGGTGTGGGAAATACGAGTATTCACCAGAAGAGTGCGATTGATTGGATTGTGCATTTGGTAAATACCGGAGAGAAGACTCAGACGGGTGGACGTGTGAAGCGATTGAAATCGCGTATTGGATCGGAGCCATTCATGTTGACGTATGGTGACGGTTTGGCGGATATCGATGTTGACGCTTTACTTCGTTTTCATCGTTCCCACGGGAAGTTGGCAACGGTGACAGCTGTACGTCCTCCGGCTCGTTTCGGAAGCATGCTCTTTGACAACTCTCAGGTCACAAGTTTTGCGGAAAAGCCGCAGACGGGAGAGGGTTGGATTAACGGTGGCTTTTTTGTATTAGAGCCTGAAATTTTTGATTTTATTGACGGCGATGACACCATTTGGGAGCGGATGCCACTCGAGCGCTTAGCAGCGGAGGGTCAGCTGCATTCCTACCAGCATTCAGGCTTTTGGCGTCCGATGGATACTTTGCGCGACCATCGCCTTTTAGAAACAATGTGGGAGTCGGGAAACCCTCCTTGGAAAACATGGGAGTTAAATTAAGATGAATTTTTTCAGAGATAAAAATGTTTTGGTAACGGGTGCTACGGGTCTTGTTGGAGGTCATCTTGTTGATCGTTTGATCGATGAGGGAGCAAATGTTACTGTTTTTGTACGTGATTGGGACCCACGCTCTTACCTTATTGAATTTGGTGATATTGATCGCTGTGGCGTAGTGATGGGGAAGCTCGAAGAGTTTGCTGACGTTGAGCGTGCGATTAATGAGCACGAGATTGATACGGTGTTTCACTTGGGAGCACAAACAATTGTGGGGACGGCGAATAGAAGTCCGCTTTCTACTTTTGAATCAAACATTCGTGGCACTTACAATCTTTTAGAAGCGTGCCGCATGCACTCTGCTATGGTTAAGCGCATTGTAATTGCATCGAGTGATAAAGCGTATGGGGATGCAGATAAGCTACCTTATACAGAAGAGTTTCCGGCTCAAGGGCGTCATCCGTATGATGTGTCGAAGTCGTGTGCGGATTTGATTACGCAAAGTTATTATGCAACGTACAATTTGCCTGTTGTGGTTGCTCGTTGTGGTAATATTTATGGTGCGGGTGATTTGAATTACAGTCGTATTATTCCAGGAACAATTCGTTCTGTTTTAGAAGAGAAGCCTCCTGTTATTCGCAGCGATGGAAAATTCACTCGGGATTACGTTTATGTCAAAGACGCAGTGGATGCTTATATGACGATGGCCGAATGTGCTCAAAGAGTTGCGGGAGAGGCTTTTAATTTTGGTCCCCAGCAACCCCATAGCGTGATGGAAATTGTCCAAACAATTCTCAAGATCATGGGTGGAGACGAGCTTCTTCCTATTGTGATGAATCAGGCAGAAAACGAAATCCGCGATCAATATTTGTGCTCAGAAAAGGCTAAAAAAGTGCTTGGCTGGGAGCCGCAATATACGCTCGAGCAAGGTTTAGAAGAGACAATTTTGTGGTACGAGTATGTTTTATCTGAGCCTGAGATGGAGCTGTTATGAGTCGAGCGGATGAACTGCGTGAGCAGATTTTAGAGCTCTCTCGTGAGTATGCAGAAGCTAAATGGCAGCAGAGCGATTTTGTTGCAGGTAGCTCGAAGGTACCTGTGAGTGGCAAAGTATTCGATGGTGATGATGTGGCGCATCTCTTGGACGCATCACTTGATTTCTGGTTGACGACTGGTCGTTATGACAAGGAGTTCTGCACGCAGTTTTCTCGGTTTATGGGCACGCGTTTTTGCTTGCTCACAAATTCGGGATCGAGTGCAAATCTGCTTGCTGTATCGGCTTTGACATCGCCACTGCTACGTGAGCGCCAGCTGAAGAAAGGTGATGAGGTGATTACGGTGGCGGCTGGATTTCCAACAACATTGAATCCGATCATCCAAAACGGGCTTGTTCCCGTTTTTGTTGATGTTGATATTCCAACGTACAACATTGATATAAGCAATCTTGAAGCTGCAATCGGTCCGAAAACTAAAGCGATTATTTTAGCGCATACGCTGGGAAATCCTTTTAATCTTGAAGCTGTCACGGAGATTGCAAAGAAGCATAATCTTTGGCTAATTGAAGATTGTTGCGATGCTGTGGGCTCTGAGTATGCAGGGCGGCGTGTTTCAACTTTTGGTGATATTGCAACGTGTAGTTTTTACCCAGCGCATCACATCACGATGGGTGAGGGTGGAGCCGTGCTGACAGATCGTCCTATTTTAAAGCGCATTTTGGAATCTTTTAGAGATTGGGGGCGTGATTGCTGGTGTGAGCCTGGTATGGATAACACGTGTAAGAAGCGTTTTTGTTGGAAGCTTGGTAAGTTGCCAGAAGGGTACGACCATAAGTACACTTACTCTCATATCGGCTACAATTTGAAGCTTACTGATATGCAAGCAGCAGTTGGTGTCTCCCAGATGAAAAAGCTGCCTGGTTTTATTGCAAAGCGGCGGGAGAATTTTCAAACTTTAAAGCGTGCTTTAAAGCCGATTGAAGAGTTTTTGATCTTGCCAGAGGCAACGGAGAATAGTGATCCGAGTTGGTTTGGCTTTCCGATTACTGTACGCGAGTCGGCACCATTTTCTAGAAAAGAGTTGGTAGCACGTCTTGAGGATGCAAAAATTGCAACCCGTTTGCTCTTTGCTGGTAACCTTTTAAAGCAGCCGGCGTATGATGGGATTGAGCATCGCGTTGTGGGTAGCTTAGAGAATACGGACCGCATTATGGAACGTACTTTTTGGGTCGGTCTTTTTCCAGCTCTTGGCGAGCCACAGCTGCAGTATATGGCGGATATTATGTGTGACGTTGCTGCTGTGAGTGTCCGATGACAAAGCGTATTTTACTCACAGGTGCTACCGGGTTTTTAGGCCGGAATTTACATCGTACTCTTTTAGAAAAAGGGTGCGATGTTATTGTTTTTAGAAGCGGGATGGCCCTTGAGAGAGTGGATATTGTGATTCATTGCGCCACGCGCTATAAAGGGGAGTTGTCTGAGCTTGTAGAAGCGAACCTGCAGCTTCCTTTCTCCCTTTTAGAGCTCTCTCCTGATTACTTTATTAACATCGATACAACATTGCCCGTTTCTGTGAATGCGTACTCTGATTCGAAAGCTTTTGTAAGGAAGTGGGGCCGAGAGCTTTTTCCCTCGGTCAACTTTGTGAACATTCGTTTAGAGCATATGTACGGTCCAGATGATAGTCCGAGCCGTTTTCCTATGCGCGTGATGCAGCACTGTATTAGTGCTAGAGGTGCAATGGATTTGACAAAAGGTGAGCAGAAGCGCGACTTTATTTTTATTGACGATGTGGTAGAAGCGCTCTGCTTGATTCTGGAAAAGCTACAAGAAGGTAAGAGCGTTGCACAAGAGTACGCTTTGGGATCGGGAAGTGCTGTATCGATTCGAGAGTTCGTGCTGAAAATCAGAGAGTTATTGAGCTCTGATGCGGAATTTAACTTTGGAGTGGTTCCATATCGAGAAGCGGAGCAAATGTTCTCACAAGCGGATATAACGGCTCTAATGCAGCTTGGTTGGGAGCCAAAAGTCTCCTTAGAAGACGGTTTAAAACGTTTGATAAATCATTTAAGAGTAGAGGTAAGGTAATGAAGTATTTAATTACAGGTGGTTGTGGTTTTTTGGGAACGAACTTGTCTGCGCGTGTGATTGAGCGTGGAGAAGAGCTTATGATTTTTGACAACTTATCGAGAACGGGTTCAGAGAAGAATTTAGAGTGGTTACAAGAGCAAGGTGAGCTTACTTTTGTACGCGGGGAGATCCAGAATGCGGTAGAGGTTATTGAGCTTATTGAGAGTTATCGTCCAGATGTGATTTTTCATCTTGCTGGACAAGTTGCAATGACAACATCGATTGAAAATCCACGCTTGGATTTTGGAGTGAACGCTTTGGGGACTTTCAATGTTTTAGAAGCTGTGCGCATTGCATCCCCGCAAACAGCGATTATTTATTCGTCGACCAACAAGGTTTACGGTGATTTAGCATCTGTGGTAACTGAAGAGCATGAAAGCCGTTATGTCTGTCCTGATTATCCAGAAGGATTTGATGAGTCAACACCTTTGGAATTTCACTCTCCATACGGTTGTTCTAAGGGCACTGCGGATCAATATTTGCTCGATTACGCGCGTCTTTTTGGACTCAACAGCGTTGTCTTTCGTCATTCATCTATTTACGGCTCAAGGCAGTTTTCAACGGTGGATCAAGGTTGGATTGGTTGGTTTTGCCAGCAAGCGTTAGAACAGTCAGCAGAGCCGTTTACTATTTGCGGAACGGGTAAGCAGGTGCGAGATGTTCTTTTTGTGGACGATGCTGTTAATGCGTATTTCGCAGCGGTGGAGCGTATTGGGAGTTGTCGTGGAGAAGTGTTTAATATCGGAGGCGGTATGGCTAATAGCTTGTCGCTCTTAGAGCTTTTTTCTCTTTTGGAAGAAGAAGTCGGCTCTCAAATGCGTTATGAGCGCCTTGATTGGCGAGCAAGTGATCAGAGAGTGTTTGTGGCAGATATTGCTAAAGCAGAGCGTCTGCTTGGATGGAGCCCACAGGTTAGCTCACGTGAGGGCGTTACACGTATGCTTCACTGGTTAGGTGGTGTGTTACAGGCATGACAGTTAGCATTTTGATTCCGGTATATAATAGAAAAGATATTGTTGCACGCTCCATTGAGAGTGCACTTGCACAGACGTATGCCGATATAGAAATCGTTGTTACAGATAACTGTAGTAGCGATGGAACGTTTGAAGCGTTGCAGGGTTATAGTGAAAGAGGCGTACGGCTTTTTCAGACGCAAGAGAATGTAGGTCCGCTTTACAACTGGATTAATGGGCTTGAAAAGTGTCGAGGAGAGTATGTAAAAGTGCTCTGGTCTGATGATACGATCGCTCCAACGTTTGTTGAGGAGTGTGTTAATGTGATGCAGCAGAATCCTGATGTGGGTCTTGTATTCAGTAGCACGTTGATTCATTTGAAGAATCGAGATATCTCGGCGTATCATATGCCAGAGTACGAGCGTATGAGCTCTGAGCAGTACGCTCTGAGCACAATTCTTGGCAACGATATGCCGGTATCTCCAGGATGTGCAATGGTACGTCGTAGGGATGCGGAGTTTGTGGAGCTTAAGAGTGGAGGTGAGCGTTTGTGTGCGCTTGCTAGGCAGTTTGGTGCGGGCCCGGATGTGTATTTTATGCTCAAAGCGGCGTCTCGTTATCCACGTGTAGCGCATATTCCGAAGTTTCTGAGCTATTTTTACGGTGATGATCAGTCGTTTACCTTGCAGAATAGAGCTGAGGTATTAGAAGGGTATCGCCGCACTTATGACTACTTAGTCAAAGAGTCTGATGATCCGTTTTTTCGATCGTTGAGCTCTTCTCTGCGACGTGCAAAATTCAAGAAGAAGTTGAAGAAGTTCTTAAGCTTCTGAGTGTTCATAAAATCAGGCAAACGGTCTGATCCGAAATAAGCACTAGAGTCCGAGTCGTTTGTAGATGTTGCTTTTGGGGTGGATGGGACCGAGCTTTGCGAGCTCTTTGCGGTGGAAGTGGTTGCGGGGCCATTTTTCGAGGGCGTATTCGAGTATACGGGATTCGAAAGATGTGTAGATAGCGAGCTCGTCACGCAAGATTGCGGGACAAAGTT
Source organism: Chlamydiales bacterium (assembly GCA_040264515.1). Lineage (GTDB taxonomy): Bacteria > Chlamydiota > Chlamydiia > Chlamydiales > JBDQID01 > JBDQID01. The sequence goes on along the minus strand of JBDQID010000025.1, from coordinate 3,169 downwards.
GCGGATCTTGTTCACGCAGATTATTGAGGTTCATGACGATGATGGGAATGTTTAAAGAGAGAGCTTGCTCGATTTCCCAAAGTTCGAATTTACCGAGTGTTTTGCTTTTTTCTCCGATCAGCGTAACACATATGTTACACCCTTTAAACTCTTCTCTGAGTTGTCGTAACTTGATAAACCCTTTGAAGCTTTCTTGTTCTTTTTTCACGAACTCTTTGATTTGATCATCGTTTTTCTCATCGAGAATTTCGTTTAGATTATAAAGATTATGGAACTGAAAGGGACGAAAGTCTGTTTGTTTCCATTTCATCATTTCTCGGTACGCTACGATATCGGGATCGACGTTGAAGCAGACAAATATTTTACTGTGATATGCCATATTAGAAACCTACCATATTTCTAAAAGCTGTCCAGGGGCGTCTGATGATCCAGTAAAAGAGGGATACTTCTTGCCCGTAGAGGATTGCGGTACCTTTCAGTCCCATTTTAATGCCTTTTGGATCTCCCATCCATTCCGCTTCGGCAACAAAACTTGGAATGCCTTTTTCATTTACCGAAGTATAGGTTGCGATATATGAGAGATCGGCAGGCTTACTGCTTTCTGGACTAACATTAAGGAAGATTTTCAGAGGCTTTGTACCGTCAAGGATAACGTTATCGGCTTCTGGAATCCAGATACGAACTTTTGTTTGATTGGGGTTACTGACCATTAGTACGCGCTCACCGATACGCACGGGCTTGCCCCGCCACTCTTCTGGATTATCAAGCATAATCACGCCGTTACCAGGGCTCTTAACTTCTAGTTTATCAACTTGATATTGGGCATGCTCTAGACGGATATTTTCTTTTTTGAGTTTAACTTTGAGCGTTGCCACTTCGGATAGAGGACGTGCATCTTTAAAGGAAAGTGTCACTGCGCGGTTGAGCTCAGAGCGAATGATTTGCACTTGCTTTTGGGCAACTTTTAATTCTTGTTCAGGCACTCTTTTATCGTATTCGAAAAGGGGCTGATCTTTTCTGACGTGTTGTCCGGGGTGCACAAGCATTTCGGCAACGATTCCTTCAAGAGGTGCTGTGATTAGGATGGGATCTTTTGGAACAATTTCGCATGGGGAGACAACACGTAGGGGGATGTGAATTAAGAATAGGGCGCAGAGAACAGCGATACTGAGGAAAATTATTTGTCTTTTCCCGAAAGATTTCAGGCTGAATTTTGGAAGGAATTTTTCCCATGCGACACCGTATGCCTGCATGAGGAAGTTGAGGATGTTAATTTCTTCTTCTTGCCAGTTCGAAGAGCCCCATCGCTCTAGCCATAATCCAAGAACGAGCTTTTTCTTTGAGAAGATAGGGAACCATTGAACATTAGGTGCTGTGGGTGATGCTTGCATCTCCAACCAGCGGCGCTCTTCCGTTACGAAGCTCTCTTTTGTAAGCGTTTGGGGAGTGTCTGGTGATTTGATATCTTGGATAAGGGCTTGCCAGCTTTCGGCAAGGCCTGTGCCTTTATTGGGCTGTGCTTGTCCGGAGATACCCAGGAGTTTTACTGATCCTTCTCTCATTTCCCAAAGTGTAGCGCGATCATATTGTGCAAGTTGGATTGTGTCATTGAGAATTTGAAAGATTAGATTCTGCTTCGTTGAGCTGCGGCAGGCGCTAAGGCTCAATTGATGCAGAAGGGCTAGGACTTCAACAGCTGATGGGGATGTTGGTTGTTCTGTAGTCATTCTACGCCTTCTTTTTGACTTAATCTCGTCATTCCAATCATACCAGCGCGGAGCTTACCTTCGTTATTATTGATCTCCGCAAAGATTTTCATCATGGAGCTCGATGCATCGATAACAGCTCCGATATGTGTGATGATAGCTGGGACTCTTTGCTTGGTTTCCTTGACATCCACATAGAGTACCTGTCCTGTTTCGAGCTTGTTGTAGTAGGATGAGGGGACCAGGATTTTTGCAAGTAATGTTTGATCGTTAACAATTTCAATAAGAGGCTCTCCGACTTGTACAAGTTCGTGATCGTGTACGTGTACAAGTTCGATATGACCTGGGTACGGTGTTCTGATATTACAGTCGGCCAAATCTTGTTGTGCTTTAATGAAGTCGAGCTCTGCAACGGCAACTCCCGCTTGTGCATCTTTTAGTTCGAAAGCTGAGGCGACATTATCTTTATAGAGCACTTCTTTTGCGCTTAGGAGCGCTTTGGCTCTTTCTAATAGAAAGCGCGCTTTTTTCTCCATTGCTCTGAAGAGTTCATCGTCAAGTCGGATAAGGACTTCACCTTTTCTAAAGGTATCACCCATCTCTTTTGTGATTTTTGTTACAGTAGAGGCGACTTTCGATGATACAGTTGTCCGGAATCTGGGATCAAGAACGACTCTAAAGACTTGCCCTTCTTCTCTGATTGAGTTCTCTTGGCCTATCACGGGGAGTGCTAGGCTTAAAAGAAGCATAAAAAGAGGTAGTTTATGCAACAGGTTCATTATCTTGCTCCATCTCTTCTTTATCGTGGATCATTGGTTGTTGGCTGATGATTTCGTCTGCACTGCCTTTGTGGAGACGGAGTTCTTCTTGGCTGTTTTCTTCAATAGCTTCGCTAAGTTTTCTTTCCATGAGGGCTGGCTTAATGCCTTTTTTATCAACGCTTGCTTGCGTTGATGTTCGTTCATGGAATCGGAGTTCTTGGATAGATGCCTGAACATGACTGTTATCTTCCTTGTATTTAAATGGTTGAAAAAGTAGCGGAATAAGCGCCAAACTTATTGGTATAAAGGCTGAGAACCGTTTTGATGAAAGGCGCTGGGCAATGGTTTGTTTAATTGGGCTTTTTGTGTTTTCTTCTGTCTCAACTTTTGAGAATAGGGGGATCACTGGTAGGGTTTGTCCTTTTGAAACGGGATCGTTGGGGTAAGGAAGCTTTCTTTCGAAGCGATCTTCGGCCAGGGGTCTATTCATTGGCTGGTTGCGAAGAGCTTCATTCAAGTCTTCATCAGCGTTGTCTTCTTCCATAAAGGTGGGATTAAATTCGAAGTTAAAATTGATTGCGAGAGGCTGCTTTACTTGTTTATCATCTGGAAGGTGAACGCGTTTTGCTTGTTTGATTTTTTTTGGTAGTCGCTGTTGGAGTGGCGAGAGTGATTCGGAGAGTTTTTCATCGAATAAAATGG
>JBDQID010000024.1:0-10550 GCA_040264515.1 Chlamydiales bacterium | reverse complement strand
TCAACTGTGCACCACCGTCCATCAAAGATTGAAAATGGTGAGCGTTTGGATGAGCTCTTAGAGCTTCTTCTAAAAGCAGTTGGGCAGTTTCTGCTGTTGTCAAATGAATCAGCTCTCGATTGCGAGAGAGTAAGATATCCATTGTCTGACCGTTTGTTCCTTTATCAAGCTGAACATCCCATGTATCTTCACTAGATAAAGCTGGTACGCTATCTTTTTGCGGTCGATACGTTTGCCGATTTTCCATTGTTCCGCTGTAGCCCTGCACTGTTTTTACCATCGAGCAAAGTGTACGCGCGTTACAGTGAATCTGTTCTTCGTAGAGACCTTCTCGAGCAAAAACATCTTCTCTAATAAAGTCAAAAATCAAGGCTAAGTTCTCTTCTTTAAGAGAAAAAAGCTGCTCTTTTAAAGAAGATGGTAAAGGATCTACATCCGCTCTTATTTGCTCTTTTAAATCGAGCAAAGAGAAGTCATACAGCTCGGAAAAATTCGCAACAGTCTGGCTCTCTTCTATTGGAATTTGTAACCTTCGAGCCTCCTTTTCTGCTTGTGCATAGAGAAGGTCTATTCTAGCAAACAGCTCATCGTCTGTTGGTGATTTCGGAGAGAGGAAATTGCAAAGAAGTTGCAGCTGCTCGTCATCTGTAATTAAAGGATCGAAAAGGTTTATAGAAAGAGGCCGAATCAAGCTTTTCAACTGCTGTGCGGCAACTGTATCTTGAAGTGCTCTTCCAAACTCCTCTCTTTCAAGCTTCGCCTTTTCCTGAAGGGTTAAAACAAGCCGCTTCATCTGGCTCAAAGAGAGCCCTTGATGAAGATACCATTGATAGCTCTTGTTAATCATATCCCAACAACCAGAAAACTCCGAGCTTTCAACAGGGGTATTCGCAGCTCGGAAAGGAATCACGATACCACGCTCTTTATTTTGCCCCGAGCGCCCATAATGTAGATTCGCTGTTTTTTCCCAAGAGCTCTTAAGCCAATCTTGAAGCTCTTTTTGTATCAAAACAATATAGTCTCCAGCTTCATAACTCTCTGAGCTATGAAGTAGAGCATCAAATATCACAAAACTTGGTAGCTCTTTTTGCGCGCCTTGCCAGTACGCATGCAACTCCTCCCACTTACTCTCTTCATCCTCAGCAATTCCCAACAGCTCACAGAACTTCTCAGAGCGCTTAAGGCGTTCAATAAGCTTGGGCACAAGACACGCCTTAATTTGCTCATAATTCTCTTTTGGAAGCAAAGATTGATGATTTCCTTGAAGATCAAGACCGTAGCTTTTCACCTCTGGATCTGTGGCTACAAGAATAAAAAGCTCTCCTATCAGATGAACTGCTGATGAATCGAGTGGTTTTCTCTTTCCAACAGGAAAGTTAAACTCTCTTTTAGGATCTAAAACAGTGTCCACTTCATCAAGAGTGAGTACTGCACGCTCTTTAAAAGTACGTAAAATAGATTTTAAAATATGATTACTCTCAATCAACCGTTTTCTAACTTCTAAATCTCTCTCCTCTCCTATCTTTTCTAATGTCTCGATGTACGTATCAAACATGCATTGCAGCGTTTCTGGAGGCATGATAAGAAAGTCTCGGTTACTAACTGCTTGATTGATCTTATTCTGAATACTTAAAAGGTAAGTTGGGTCGGAATATAAAGAACCTCGCTTAAAAATAATGGTCTCCGCCTTTTGCCCAAAAAGCTCTCTATTACGCAGGCGCATATCTTGCGCATTCGTGTCATAAAGAGCAGCAGGTGGAACAAGAAGAGATAGGTGATAACCATCAGCTTTCATCAAAGCCATTACAGTACCCAAAACAAGCGTCTTTCCTCCCCCCATAATACGCTGAACCAGCACATTCGGAAAGCGCCCCTCTTCTTTCTCCAACATCTGCTGCAGCGCTAAGAATTGATTATCGCGAATCATCATACCGCTTTTGTATTCAAAAGCGAGAAGTGCTGGATAGCTTTGAAGATCGTACACTCTTCCCTCGCATAACGCCTGTCCTGCTTTATGTAGCTCAGACTCAATAGCAGCGTGCTCAGCTCCCATTTCTATAAGCCGAGCGCCTTTTGATAAACTTCCCCTTGCTCGCTCAAGCCTTTGAACCTCCGTTCCTGTTGTTAAAAAATCCACCATCAAACGATAGAAATGCATCGATTCCGCCGGATTCAAAAACAGCTTACGCTGCAAAGTTTCCTGGTCATTTTGTAAGAAAAGTCGAATACAAAAATCAATATCAGGAACAGATCTCTCTTTTCCCAATTGCATTAAAGCTCTCTCAGCATAAAGTCGGCTCTCTTCTGGAATGTGAGCTGCAACCCTTAAAATCTCTGTTTGCAGCTTTTTTACAACTTTTTGCTTCCTCTGACACCGCTTAGATACTTGAGCTAAACTCTCTTCCACATCCCCTTCAAACACATATTTAGGGAGGCTATCATTCTTCTCACACCCCATTTCATAATCGTGCTGTAACTCTTCGATACGCGCTCTGAGATATGGATCCGAGCCAACGTCTAGCGAAGGAAAAGGTGCATGATCAAATGCCTCTTCTATTTGAGTGGTAAAACAGCTCAAGCCGAGCTCTAAAACCGTATCCCTTTTTTGTAACAAGGGCTCTTCTGGCGCCAATGTAACTGTTCTTTCTGAAGGGATCTGACTCAATAATTCTTGCTTTAAAGCTAAATTGCTTTCTAAGTCATCTTGCGAACAAGAAACCAAACGCTTTGTTTTCGGTATAGAAATAGATTTTAAATAATAACTGAGCATCTGATCAATGCTACTTGCTTCAAACGGCTCTTGTTCTCTATTTGGTGTAAAACCGTAGCCTTGCTTAGCGACAAAGATTTTTTTATCAATAAAATTATCGATTAACTCTTTTTGCTCTTCACTGATTTTATCACTTGAATAAAACTCTAACAGCAGTCGCAGAGAAGGATTAGAACTCTCTTTTCGACTCAATAACAAAAATTGATAAAGTAATTCTTTATGCTCGCTTCGCGCAATTTCTCTGAGCGTAAGAAAATCGTCTTCAAGTTGTGGCCTTGTAACTGAAAATAAACTTGCAAGAATCTTTTGAACATCTTCCGCCGAACTAAAAGATCGACTTTTCTTACAATAATGTTCCTTTTTTAAGCAATCATCGACAACGAGAGTAGAACTATCTTCTGCTTTATCATATGAAACTTCCTGAATAATATCTTGGGAATATATCTCATAGAGTCGTGCACTAAGCGGAGCAAAAGAGATATGAGTTAAAAGAGAAGAGATCCAAGCAGCTTCTTCAAAAGGTGTTAAAAGACCGTGCGTAGGAGATGCTTGTATGCGATTGAGAAAATACCGCATCGCAATTTCAAAGTCGAAAGCTCCCTCTTCTAATAAATGCGCTGGATAATAAATCTCCAGCGTACTGTCTGGAAACTCGGCAACATATTGCTGGCACTCACCGAACTTCTTAGAAAGTTCGCTATAAATATGGGTTGCTATATTCATCTTTTCAAACTCTAAAACAGCTTCATCCTCTCGAAGCTCTTTCAACAAAGCAAAAGCTTCTTGAACGGAATACGCATCACTCTGTAATTGCTGAAGAGAGTCAACCCAGTGCTGACTCTCCACTCTAAAATCATCGATAGCTACTACCGTATCCATGCGAAAAAGAGAGTCTACATTGTGACTAATATTAAGATATCGCCCATATGTTGCTCCTATCTTCTGCCACCGTTTTTCATCTTCCAGAGTTTCTTTTGCAGAAAACGCATCCGATACGTGCTGCCGCTGATTTTCATCGAATAACCACCCTGCATAGTTTCGAATAGCAATGGCATTCGGATGAAAATCTTTGCCCTCTTCGCCAAGAAAAATAATCCAATCCAAAAGCTCTTTTTCGTCTTCCGTATAAACGTGAAAACTGTAGCTATTTTTAAGATATCGGCTAGCTTCAACATAGTTTTTTGATACCAGAGAACAGTATGCTAAAAGCAGAGCTTTTTTTGGAGAATTTCCAATCGGTTTGCTACTCTCATCAATATCTATGATCTCATATGTAGTCGTACTACCGTCGTAATGAATTTTTTTCCCTATATCCTCACTAAAAACCTTTGGTGGATCAAAAGCTTTCAGCTTCGGAATAATGACCTTTTTTCTACCTTGAGCATTCTCTACTATTAAGTAGCGATCGAAATGGCTAACCCCTTCGATAGACTGATCTGGAGAGATAAAATAGTCTGGGTTACTTTGAAGAACTAATCGAGAAGCTTCTCCCTCCTTCGATTTTTTTTCAAACGTTAAAGGAGAGCCCGCTTGATCGACATAGCGAGAGCAACAAATAAACAGATCTCTTGCTCTATCCTCAGCAGCTTCTTCAATTGCAAAAAGAGAACTTCTCTCTACAAAATGAGTAAGAGCGTTATCTTCTGTAAAAGAGACCCATCGAAAACGCTTGCTTTCATCAATTTCTACGAAAGAAAAAGTCGCATCCTCATAATTAAAACGCGCAATTACTTCCTGTGACACCTTATCAGTAACAAGAAGAGCGGTCTCATCTTGTGAGAGCCAAATATTATAATGCTCAACGTTCGGATGCTTTGGAAGGGTTGGCCATTTCTTAGAAGACGGAACTACACTCCAAGAAAGATGCGTATATAACTCTCCTGAAAATTCCCGCTCAATTCTCAAGTATGAGGTTCTACGCCTACTAGCACGGTAATAACTTCTATCAGAAGGGTGATGAAATTTAATTAAGCTACCTTCATCATCTCTTGTATTATAGCGATCAACTTCAGAAGTTGCATCCCTTGAGAGCACCAGATGAAACTGTCGATCTCCAAAAGTTTCAATAAAATGCCGATCTTTTTCAAACGGATTTCGATCTTGCAACTCTTTTCCATTCACCTTTACTGAAGCGGTTGAAAAGTCGACACCAACAACATCTCCACTCTCTGATCTTCCCATAAAATAAGGAAACGCCAGCGTCCACTCAAGTTGTGGAGGAAGAGGTAGACCCTCTAGAGCACGATCCATACAGCTTTGAAGAGCGTCTCTGTTTTCACTGAATAAAGCGTTACAACTTTGACGAAAATAAGACGGTACTGTCTGTGCATCATGCTCTAAAGATGGCGATTTAATCTCCAAATCTACTAAAGGAATATACGCCTGTAAACGCTTCTGCTGTAAGCTTGATGTAAGTAGCGCTGTCATATCTTCTATAGAACAGTCTTGGGGCTCTTTTTGCCGAAAGGATGCAAGGCGTATCAAATGAGCATACCTTTTAAGCTCTGGATCATCTGCAATGGCAAAGCCTTGTAAGCCGTCACAGCACTGCTCAATAAGCAGCTGATGCTCCTCGAGCTCTTGCTCAACAGCGAAACCTCTAGAACGCATAAATTGAAAAAGGCGCTCTTTCATCTCAAGAGAAAAAAGAAAAGCTTGTGCATACCGCTTCTGCTTTATATACGCCTCTCGCTCAGTTGAAGAGCCGTCCTCCACTCCATCTTGCTCTTTGCTCTCAACGCTAGAAGAGCCAGCTCTAACAAACAGTGATGCTAACTCTTCATATGTACCCATGGAAACCTTAAACTCTTCCATAGCATAATCAAAAAAAGAAAGTAGCTGCTCTTTATTATAGTTTGCACTTTCCTCTGCTTGAGTAAACAAAGAGGTGAGGTTTCCATGATGGAACAGAAGATGAGCGAAGAAAACTTGATCTTCACGGCTGATAAGCTTATGCAACGCAGAATCTTGATACTGATCTAAAAGGCGCGGGACGGCCAACTCTAAGGCTCCTGCAAGTTCGTTATAAAAAAGGCCGTCCGACTGTGGTCTAGCAAGAAGATAATAGTTCTGCCTCCAAGGAGCCTCTTTAAATTGCTTTATGTTTGAAGGAGAACTCTCTAAAAAAGATGGCTGTTTCTCAAACTGATGCTGTAAACAAGAGCTCCTTGAATAAGGAGGCTTCTGTGAATAACGAAAGCTTGTCCCGGGAACTGACAAGCTATAATTAGAACATCTCTTACCCCACCTTCCACCAACTCGAGAATCACGTGTTTGTAACCTCCATAATATAGCCCCCGAAACCTCTTGCTCAACACGTGAAGAGCGATGCGTAAGCACATAAGCCGATAAAGACGCCTCAGATATACAACGCAAATTTTGTACCTCGTCTCCAAATACAGTTTCCTCTGGAGGCATCCCATGCAAGAATTCAAGAAAAGCAAATAGCTGTAAATCAATCTTATTAAATTGAGACTCTTCTGGAATTTCAATATCTTCTAAACCTAAACCGCGTCTCACTGCTGGATCAAGCCTTTGAAGTAAGCTATGAAGTCGTCTGTATTGTAAAGATTCACGCACTTTATAAGCGTTATCTGGAAACCGTGCACCCTGCCAAAAAAAAGCGTCATAATCGAAAAAGGTATCTCTTCTGTGATAACTACGTAACTCATCGAGATTTTTCTCTAATTCCGGTGTTAAGCTATGTTGTGTCGGATGAGAAGAGAGAAGTTGTAAATCTTTAAAATCTACAGAAAATCCCCTCCATCCATTAGCCCTTACAAGCTGAGAAATAAAAGCTACATTTCGATTGATCGCAATTATCTGATCCGGATACACATCCTCGCTTGATGGTATTGAGCGTACAAAGAGAGAGCTCATCGAAGAGAGCTTTGCCATACAATCTAAACGTACCTCCTTTTCCAAACTATTGATAAAAGAAGAAGAGAGGGGAAGAGAGAGAAAAGCTTCTTTAAGTAGATGCTCGATCGTAGATAACGATGACGGACCGTACATCTCTTCAAGAGATGCACAATAACTCTCTAAGCCCGCTAAATGAGAAAGAAACTCTTCTGGCGCCTCTGTTGCTAGCATGGAAAGATCAAGAGAAATATCCAAACTTTGCGGAAGCTGTGGCTCATATTGCGTTGTAGCAATTTCTATTTCGTTCCTACAAATCTTATACATCGTTTTTACTGTTTTAGTAACTATCTTAGAGCCCTTTTCTGAAAGCGTTTGATCAACATCAAGAATAAAATTCCTTTTCACAGATAGTAAAGAAGACGCCTTTAGAAGTTTTTCTGAATCTTCTAAAAGCTTAACAAGCTGCTTGGAGATCGCTTTACCTGTCCTTTTGTGCTGCTTACGTACAGCTCTTGCGATATTTGCTAAGCTACTCTCTAAAAGTCTGCGACGGGCGTGATTCTCTTTGAGCTCTTCAGGAGATTGCATCCCAAGGCGAAGAGCTGCTTGATGAAGGGCAAGCTTGCGCTCTTTATAAACATCTTTTCCCCACTCATCTCTCATAAAAGCAAAAAAACAACGCATCGAACAGGTTCCTGAGCGTTGCCCTGTAATAAATTGTTCCATATCAGCATCTGAGACAGGAGCTTTATAAGGCGTAAAGCGTTCAAAAATCGACTCATAAAGATCTTCGCTTGAATACTCACTCTCATATTTATATATCAGCTCTGGAAGATACTGTATCTCAAGCAATCCCCTTAAAAACCCAGTTGCACTGATCTCTCTTTCATCAACGTCGATAAATCTAATATACGGAAGAGATTTCGTTTTTTTACCTAAAATACGCTGAGGATGCTTTTCTAAGCCACCTCCTGTGTTGTATACAGTAAGATCAAACTTGTTATCTGCCTTTTTCTTTAAGCTTAAAAGCATCGCATGACCGCTACCAGACGAGCTCCAACCGGTAGGAATCAAAAACGTTTCTCCTTCTCGAAGCAGCGTTATTTGTCCTAATACAAGAGCACACATTTTTTGTATAAAAGGGCGAATACTCTCTTTATCCCTATCTTTAATCAACCGTACAGTGTCAAAAAAGCTCGCTGTTTCAAAAGCTTGACGAATCATTCTCTTAACCTCACCCCTTGTCGCAGACGTCTCGTCATCAAGACCCTCACTTTCCATAAGCTTTAATAAAAAAGCTGCCGAATTAGACATCAGATTTCCTTCAAGGGGTCTTCCCGACTCATCACATACAGAGCGAGCAGAAGTATCTCCTAAAATATGAGCAAGGTTCTTGGTTAACGTATCCACTTCTAAAGGAGTCTTATCCTCTAATGAAACCCCATCTACTGCAGCTTTAGATTCTAAGGAGCTTTCTTCATCTGAAGCTTCTTTAGATTCTAGAGAGTGACAAGAAGCGGATAAATCACACAGTATCTTCTTAATAAGACTCTCTTGCTCACCGATCTCTCCTTCCATAAAAGCTAAACGATTCGTCATGGAAATATAGATAGGCATCAGTTCTGGAATGATCGGTAAAGCCTCTAGTTGAAGGGGTGAGTCAGGCAGTGTTGCTAAATACGCTCTTGAATCTTCTCTATACAAGCGTAATGCTGTAACAAGAATTTCTAACATCAAAGCCATTCTTCCATCTCCAGAGCGCCTAGCTAACTGGATCATTGATTCACCTGTCGATGCGGTTTCATCAGGGGATGCCCCCGCTGCTAAAAGGGCATAGAAGCTAGAAAAATCACCTTTTTGAACAGCCAACTCTAATGGAGATTGCCCCTCTTCTTCTATCGTGAATGGAAACGCTCCTGCATCTAAGAGAGCACGAACCATCTCTTTACTCCCTTTACGCATCGCCTTTGATAAAAGAGAGTCTTCTCGCCTCTCTTCTGTTAGATATTCTCTCAGTAACCCCCTCGCTAATGTATCAACCGTTAAGCCCGACTCGATAAGACGGTTTAATAACTCTTCATTACCATATTCAATTGCCATTGCTGCAGGAGAGAAATCTTCTTGAGCGTGATCAGGAGATGCTCCAATCTCTAAAAGGCGCTGAGCAAGAGCTTCGTGCCCCTTCTTAATCGCTAATGAAAGTGGAGGGTAACCTTCTGAATCGGCTAAATTTAAGACCTCTGAATCTGTTATCTTTGAGAGTAACTTTTCAATTAGCTTAAAATCTTTTTCTTCTAAAGCACCTTCTGGAAAAGCTTTTATTGCAATAAGCAAAAAAGTCGAACTGTTCTGGGCTAAAACAGCATTCATCTCCACATCGTGTTTCAATAATATATCAATATACGGAAGTGGATTTCGATGGTTACAAAGTAATATAAGCAGTAACTGCTGCTGCTCTGGGTTATTCCATATATCCGGTCTAGCCAAAATAAACGGCTCAAAAATCTGCGGAGACTGTCCGCCTCTAACTGCTGTAGCTAAAGCTGATAAACAGCGATTCTCATAATAAATCACATCAAAATCATTACCATCCACAATAGGAGAGTACTCATGTCTTAAAAGAGCTGTTAGTAGGGGATGGTTTTCATGTTCAAGTGCTGCATACAGCAACAGATCAAACTCTTCTTTTCCAACTGATAACGCATCAATAATTTGACTGCATTCATCCGCTGTGAAAATAGGTCTCTCTCCTATTTGCGCTCTTTGAGTCAATAACTTGCTAATTGTAGCTGTTAATTTAGAACTGCTCTTTGCAAAACGACAAATTTTTTGGATAATTCGCTGCTTGCCAGCCTGCTCTTCTCTACCCGATGCTTGCATATATAGTAGACGGAAGAAACGATCAGCTAAAGATGCAACGTCCAAAGATGTACTCGAGCCCACTAAATCTCTACCTAAGACCTCCAAACAAACATCAATTTTTTTATCATCAAGAATAAAGCGAGAAGAAACATCAAGACCTTCTGAGACCACTTGTTCAACAAGAGCGTGAAAAGCTGGATCTGAATAGAGCTGAGGACGAATCTCTGGTCTATGGCTTAGAAAATCAAATAAATCACCGGGATCTTCTCCTTCTCTTGGAAGAAGCGAACTGTAATCACCGCTCTCATCTCTCTCTCTCCACGCAAGCGCCATTTGATAGAGTTTTTGCTCTCTTGGTTTTGAATACAGTGCTTCACTTCCAAGTCCATAACATGCAAAACAGCGAGACAGATAAGCTGATCCTCTCTCATGTGCAACTTCCACATACCGTGATAATAAAGGGGCTTCTGTAATAGAAACTTTCCGGCTACTAGTAGGAATCTCTCCTAGCTGTAATAAAGAGATCAAAAGATCTGGACGAATACAATCTTGAAGATCCTCAATAGAAAGCAAGTTATCTAAAAGCGTTTGCAAGCTATCTTCAGTAATATCCTCATCTGTAAAAGAGCGCAGAACGTCCCGAATTTTTTCGGCTGTTGGTTTATAAATCACCATTATCGCATCGAGAAGCTTGTTTTCTAGCGTCGGAGTTTTTGAACGCTGAAGAAAACTCTCAATACGAGCTTTCTCATGCATAAGATGATCATACTCCTCTGGAGAAAACTGCTCATTCGAAGAGGGCCATCGCTCTAACTGCTGCTTTAACTGAGCTGTGAAGCCATCTATTTCTTCAAACTCTTCTGTTTTGGTACCTTTAAGTTGAAAAGCAAATCCTTGTTTTTTATCCGGATCTATCGACACAGCTACTCCCCACTTCAAAGATTTATTTTGATAGTTTTATTTTTAACACAACAATTCAAAAAAAAATATATTTTTAAAAAGCCACTTATGTAACGTGAGTTTCGTAGTTATACTTTTGAAAATCAATGATTCAGAT
>JBDQID010000023.1:0-10804 GCA_040264515.1 Chlamydiales bacterium | reverse complement strand
CCTTCATCGATGTTAATTGCAAAAACCCCTTTACGCCTAGGGTTTGCAAAAGCATCGATAGCGGTCTTTTTCACAATTCCGTTCTTTGTTGCAAGCAGGATGTTTGAATCATTTTCAAAACCTTTCACACAAAGCACCGTTGCGATCTTCTCTTCTTCTCGGATATCTTCGAGCAGCTGAACAATCGGCTTACCCTTAGACCGACGACCAGTCTCGGGCAATTGCCACGCTTTGAGCCAGTAGCATCGTCCAAGGTTTGTGAAAACAAGGATGTAATCGTGGGTCGATGCGACATAAACACCTTTTAGAGCGTCATCTTCGCGCTTCATGTGCATTCCAGCAACACCTTGACCACCGCGACGTTGCTGTTTGAATGTATCCACCGGCATCCGCTTGATGTAATCATCTATAGAAATCGTAATAATCGTTGGTTGATCGGCAATGAGATCTTCCATTGACATCTCATCTTCTGCGGGCATGATTTGTGTTGCACGTGGAGCTCCGTGCTTTGTTCCAAGCTCTGTTAACTCATCCTTGATGATACCCCTGACCAGGCTCTCGTCAGCGAGAATCGCACGAAGGTGATCGATCTTTTTCAGAAGAGCGTTGTGCTCGTCACGAATTTTATCGTATTCCATACCGGTGAGTTGATAGAGGCGTAATTCGAGAACAGCTTGCGCTTGTCGTTCACTCATTTCATACCGCTGAACAAGCTCAGTTTTTGCTTCGATGCGGTTGGTACTACTTTTAATAATTTTGATCACTTCGTCCAAATGATCGATTGCTTTGAGGTAAGCTTCGAGAACATGCGCGCGATCTTCTGCTTTTTTCAACTCGAATCGAGTGCGACGACGAATAACTTCAATGCGATGCTCGATCCAGGCGGCAATCATCTGCTTAACATTGAGTATGCGTGGCAAGCCTTTATCAAGAGCTAGCATGTTGCTCCCGAAGGTCACCTGCATATCGGTGTATTTGTAAAGCTGATTGATCATGACTTCCGCCACTTCACCACGCTTGAGCTCGATTACGATACGCATACCGTCTTTATCAGATTCGTCCCGAAGGTCTGAAATTCCGGTGATATCTTTGTTGTTAGCCAAACCTGCAATTTGCTCGATCAAGCGCGACTTATTCACATTATATGGAATTTCATCCACTATCAAACGTTGGCGATCTGACTTCGCATCCATCTCTTCTGTTCTGATCACTGCGCGCAAAATAATACGGCCACGTCCTGTATGAAAGGATTCGTGAATACCGCGATAGCCGGCAATGATGCCTCCTGTTGGAAAATCTGGCCCCGGCATCACTTGCATAATCTCTTCAATGGAAGTGGCTGGATTATCAATTACAAGCATTGTTGCTGCGATGAGTTCACGCAGGTTATGAGGAGGGATGTTTGTTGCCATTCCGACAGCAATTCCAGAAGAGCCGTTACAAAGAAGATTGGGAAAGCGCGCAGGGAAAACAACTGGCTCTGTTCTTGTTTCATCATAGTTCGGAACGTGATCAACTGTGTCTTTATCCAAGTCTTCCATCAATTGCGTACCAGCCATTGTCAAGCGCGCTTCTGTATAACGCATGGCAGCTGGTGGATCACCGTCGACAGAACCGAAGTTTCCCTGTCCGTTGATAAGCATGTAACGCATGCTCCAATTCTGGGCCATACGAACAAGTGTTGGATAGATCACACCTTCACCGTGAGGGTGGTAGTCACCAGAGGTGTCACCACAAATCTTAGCGCATTTACGGTGTTTTCCCTTTGGACCTAAGTTTAGTTGACGCATAGCGTAGAGAATACGTCGCTGAGACGGCTTTAGACCATCACGGACGTCAGGAAGGGCGCGAGAGATGATGACCGACATAGAGTAACGAAGATAACTTTCCTTCATTTCCTCTTCTACATTACGTAGAACGATCGTTTCGTTTGGCGTGTATGACATAAGTGAGATCTCCTAAATATCTAAATTCTTCACAGAAAGTGCGTGATGCTCAATAAATGCGCGTCTTGGAGGAACCTCTCCTCCCATCAGCATCGTAAACATGTGGTCAGCAGCAATTGCATCTGGAAGTGTAATCTTCAATAACGTCCGCTCATCGGGATCCATTGTCGTCTCCCAAAGTTGATCGGCATTCATCTCACCCAAACCTTTATAGCGTTGAATTTCGATACCTTTTCTTCCGTTGACACGGAGAAAATCGATGATTTCTTTAAGGGTGTATGCTGGTGTTGTAGTTTCGTTGTCTTCGATAATATCGAAAAGTAAGCCATTAGGAATCGAGTAGTTGCGGAGTTGAAGACCGAACAGGTCGAGTTTTTCTTGAAGAGCCTTCAAGACACCTGCCTCGTAGAGCTCAACGCATGGCAAACTCTTATGACGAAATGCTATAGCCTCTTCCGTACGCTCTTCTTCAGGAAGAGATGCTACAGCCTCTTCATGGCGACTTCTGCGCAATTCTTCATCCGCTTTAACAAGTTCTGCAAACTCTTCTTCTGAATACACCAACTTCTCTTTATCTTCCAAAGTGACTGAAAAACGAGGAAAAGCGCCCTCGTCATTTCTTGCAGCCAAGAATTCTCTAAACGGAATTCCCTTTCGCTCAATCGCATTAATTAAAATTTCCACTTCGCAGATGGTGATCATAAGTTGCTTAATTTCATCTTCTGAAAGATTTGCATTGCGTTTTTCTGAACGGAGTTGCACATCGCTAATACCGAGCTCGAGCAAGTAGTTGTCCATCTCTTTTTCGGAATGAATATAGCGTGCAGTCTTCTTCCTACTCACACGATAGAGTGGGGGTTGTGCGATGTAGATGTGACCGTTTTCTACAAGCTCTGGCATGTTACGGTAAAAAAATGTAAGTAGAAGCGTTCTGATGTGCGAGCCATCAACGTCGGCATCCGTCATAATAATCACTTTGTGATAGCGAAGCTTTTCAACATCAAAGTTATCTCGACCAATCCCACAGCCGAGCGCCGAGATCATGGTTCCGACTTCAGTGTTTTGCAACACCTTTTCCATTCTCGCTTTTTCAACATTTAAAATTTTACCACGTATTGGAAGGATTGCTTGGAACCTACGATCTCTACCCATTTTCGCAGAACCACCAGCTGAATCTCCCTCAACAATATAAAGCTCACAAAATTCAGGATTGCGTTCTTGACAATCCGTGAGTTTTCCGGGAAGGCGAGAGCTGTCCAACGCTGTTTTGCGCAACGTAAGCTCACGTGCGCGCTTAGCAGCTTCACGTGCTTTTGCGGCTAGAATTGCTTTTTCAGCGATTGTTTTTGCTATCGACGGATTTTCTTCTAGATAGATACCAAGCTCTTCACCTGTAATTTGCTGTACAATCGAGGCCACTTCACTATTACCCAAGCGCTGCTTCGTCTGTCCTTCAAACTGAGGATTCATCACTTTAACATGGATAATCGTCGTTAAACCTTCTCGCATGTCATCTCCAGAGATCGAAACCTTTTCATTACGAAGGAGATTACCTTTTTTAATAAAGGTATTGAGAACACGTGTTAAAGCTGTTGAAAAGCCTGTAACATGTGTACCACCATGCGGTGTGGATATATTATTGACGTACGAATAGATCGTTTCGTTATAACCGTCATTCCACTGAAGAGCAATCTCGCACTCCACCGGCCCGTTATCAGATTCACGATTTGCGTGAAAATAAACAGGATCTTCAAAAAGGGAGTTCTTGTTTTCGTTCAGATAAGCAACAAAAGCTACAAGCCCTCCTTCGTAGCAGTAGTGCACATCTTCGCAAGCGATATCACGCTCGTCACGAAAATGAATATCGATACCTTTATTTAAGAAGGCTAATTCTTTAAGGCGCTTTGAAAGAATATCGTAATCATAGACTGTGTGAGAAAAGATTTCGTCATCCGCCAAGAACTTAATTCTCGTTCCTTGCTTCTCGGTCTCTCCTGTAACTTCTAAACCTTGGGTCGGTATTCCACGCTCGAAACGAATACAGTGTTCTTTTCTATTTTTAAAAACGGTCACTTCCATCAAAGAAGAAAGCGCGTTCACGCAAGAGACACCCACACCATGCAGACCACCGGAAACTTTATAGGAATCTTTATCAAACTTTCCGCCAGCATGAAGAATTGTCATAACAACTTCCACTGCGGAAACATCACGACCAAGCTTTGCGGACTGTTTTTCGTGCCGCTCGACCGGAATACCACGACCGTTATCTTCGATACTCACAGAATTATCTTTATGAAGAATAACCTCGATCGAATCACAGTGACCAGCTAATGCTTCATCGATGCAGTTATCTACAACTTCGTATACCAAATGATGAAGACCTGAGACGGATGTATCACCAATGTACATTCCGGGGCGTTCGCGTACAGCTTGCAGTCCTTCTAATATCGTAATAGACTTAGCTGTGTATTCCTTTTCTTGGCTCATTGTTTCGTTTTCCTGTAAAGTATCCATAACCCTCGGTTCATCCCATGCGGAAGAAAATATTATTGATTTTTGTTTTGGGAAATTTATTTCTCAAGCTCTTTAAAAGACGCTCTCTTTCATGATTACGCAGAAGAGTAAAAAGAGTTGAGTTTTTAACGTTCACCATAAGCAAACCGTCTTTAAATGAAACAGCCTCTGTCATTGCTGCTAGCTGCTGTCCTATTATCTCCGGCCATGCGGCTAAAACAAGATCTCCGCGCTCACCGTAGACGCCTCCGATATTACGTAAAACTACAGGTAGAACGTCTTTTAGACGGTACCCTGTAGGATCCGTACCGTCATAATTTCTAGACTTTCTGCGTAGTTTTCGTACCATTTAATCCCCCACAGAGAAAAGGAAAGCATACCTGATTCCAGCCAAATTCTCAAGACAATTCCACCGCATTCTAGCAAGCAAAATAGAACTATTTTTCAACTCTTCGCGCATTGAACCTTCCGCGTAGCAAGACCTTCTAAATACGATGAGTTCCTAAATATTTCCAACACTTAAAAAAGAGTAAAAAAGAGACAGGTCAGCGTATACGAGCATTCCACATCTGAATAACGCTAAACGGCATCTGCAGATAGAGGACGGGGGTTATTTCTTCACTAGAAATACCTTCTGCCATCTGTCGGATCAACAACTCCTTGCGCTCCGCCTCCAACCCCTCTATCGAGCTGTCTGCAATAGCAAGTTTTTGCAAGAACAATTCAGCATCTCTACGAGAAGCCTGCTTCAATTGAGCAAAGGCTATCTGTTTTACGACCGACGCCAGATCCACAACACTCTCTCGTTTTACAGAGTTTAGAGTCGCAAGAGCATTTCTCTCATTTAAAACTGAAGCACGGGGAATGATATTGTTTACTTCGGGCTCAAAACCAGCCTTCAAGTTAAAATAGATCTCAAACTCTCCTCTTGCCAAAGAAAAGAGCTCTGAACAGCCTCTAAGACAGGTCTCACGCATAGATAACTCTAGCATCATACTACCAAGATGTTTAAACCGCCCTTCTTTACGGTCCTTAACCACGGAAGCAAAATAAGCTCGCTCATCTTTAAAGTAACTAACACAAGAAGATAGCGCAACCCCCTGATAAACCAACTCAATTTTAACAACTTGCATTGTTGGGTGCGCATAGCTCTCATCTGACAGAGGCAAGTTCCCTGATTTCAAAGCAACCACTCTCTTAAGAGAAGGGGTCAGCTCTTTAGACACCTCAGGATGAGTAAAGAAAGCTTCAAAACACGCTTGAGCACGCCCCTCAGGCACCTCTGAAATAACCGACGGGCAATCAAAAACTTTCCGATAGATCTCTGCAGTACACGATGCTGCATCATCTTCTGTACAAAGATTCACCCTGCCAATCTTCGTAGTTATAGACCCTTTGCTCTCTGTCGAGATAATTTCCGTATCTACAAACGACCATTCAAACGAAGGTGGGTTTTGAATTCCCAGGGTATACATCGACACAACTCTACACCTTTTAAACTAAAACAGCTTTAGGAAGTTGAAAGAAGACATCTTCTGTTGTAAATACGATGTCTTCAACTTGAGTCACACCTAAATCCTTCAGGCGCTCTATACAACCCTGAACAATGTTTTCAGGAGTCGATGCACCTGCTGTAAGACCTATAGTCTTCACGCCTAACATCCATTCTTGCTCAATATCTTCTTCATCGTTGATGAGAAACGCCTTAATACCGCGCTTACAAGCAACTTCACGCAAGCGATTCGAATTCGAGCTTTGAGGGTCTCCGACAACAAGAACAAGATCCGTCTCTTCTGTAATTTCCCGAAGAGCCATCTGACGATTTGTGGTTGCGTAGCAGATCGAAGAGCTCGGCAATGTTTTGACGTGTGGATAACGAGCAATGAGTGCATTAGTAATATCTTTTACATCATCTATACTCAGAGTTGTCTGCGTGATATAGAATAGTTTTTCACTATCTGAAAATTGAAGAGCCTTCACATCCTCCACTGACTCAACAATTGTAGTCACATCTGGCGCCTCACCTGCGGTTCCTACAATTTCAACATGGTTGTGGTGGCCGATAAGAATAATTTTAAACCCTTGGGAGGCAAATCTTTTTACCGCAGAGTGTACTCTTGTTACAAGACCACAGGTGGCATCAATTTCAATAAGTCGGCGCTCTTTTGCCTGCTCTCTGACTACGGGAGACACCCCATGAGCCGAATAAATGAGCCTAGCCCCGACTGGTACATCGCTTAGTTCTTCAATGAAAATTGCACCTTTAGCCTTAAGATCGTCCACCACATGCCTGTTGTGTACAATTTCGTGTTTAACATAGATGGGTGCGCCCCACATCTCTAATGCTTTTTCAACAGTGTCTATCGCTCGAACAACACCTGCACAAAAACCTCTTGGCTTGGAAAGCAACAACTTCATTTAAGAACTCCAACAACTAAATTATTTCAGTGTAGAAGGATAACACCTTAGACCCTTTTTGTAAATTGAGATTGCTCTGACTCTGCCTCTGATTAGTACAACGAAAAATAGAAATTTTGAGTGATCTTAAGATCTACCTATTAAACCCATGAAAGTTCTCAAATATTTTTAACGCAAAAGACGCAAAGACACTGAGAAAACTCTCAAACTTTAACTTTAAAAAATAAAAAAACTTATTCTTAGATTGCGACTGTTAAAACTTGAAGCTTTTCTTTG
This sequence comes from Chlamydiales bacterium, assembly GCA_040264515.1. Lineage (GTDB taxonomy): Bacteria > Chlamydiota > Chlamydiia > Chlamydiales > JBDQID01 > JBDQID01. Next base: position 3,650 of record JBDQID010000023.1, on the reverse strand, counting down.
CGCCCCTGCGTCTTTTGCGTTAAAAACGTTTGAGAACTCTCGGAATTTTAATGGAGAGAGCTAGAAATTACTTCCCCTATACATGAAGTTCTTCTTCAAGCTTTGCGAGGTACCATGCGGAGCTATTTCTTTCTATAATGGCATCGAGGGCGTATAGCTTAGGCTCTTTTGCCCTTTGTTTAGCGAAGGGGTCATTAGAATGGAAAAGCGGTAGCTTTTTCTCCCCTGCATAACGACAAATTTCAGCTACAGCTAAGATATCTTCTTCATCAGATGCGATTTCTTCGAGCATGCTCTTTTGAATTCTTTTGAGTGTTAGCTGCCGTTCCATAGCAATCGATTTACCCTCATCCGTCTGCATTTTATCGATTAGGCGCAACAGTTTTATCTCAAAATGATCAAAAGCGTACTCTCTATCATTAAGCTCTCTTTTTTCACCCATGGGATCTTCCTTGTGATAAAGCTTTGTTCCCATACGGCCGTAAATGTAAAAGGTGCGTAGAACTCCCAAAACACCAATAGCTTCCATTCGATCCGCATCTTGCAGAATCTTTGCCTCCAAAGTTGTTGGGGTGATATTCGCACTGAAGCTATGAGCTTCGATTGCATGAGCCACAGCCTCCAGTTTTTCTTCAGGAAAAGCAAGCGTACGCAATATTTTTTGAGCCTCTACTGCGGAGAGGCGCGAGGCTAAACTACGTTGCGGACTATTTTTCGGAGGATTTACGATATCGTGAAAGTAAGCTGCTGAGAGGAGTACCTCTTTATCAACAGAGGTTGTAAGCATATCTGCAATACGAAAAGAGATGTTAGAGACACGGCGAAAATGTGAAATATCGTGTGAGCCATCGTCACCTTCATGATGATGAAGATGATTCTCAAAATGAGCTTGCCACTCTTTTAAACTATTTTTTGTTGTATATGTCATAGTTATACCTTTTTAGAAGCTAATTTTTGAGCACAAAGAAGCTGTCCAGCCTTTTCTGCTGACTGCTGAGGGGTTCTGCCTTCGTTGTCAAAAGCATTGAGTAGTGCACCTTTAGACATGAGAAGAGTAACGGAGAGTATTTTACCCTCTTTCGCAGCCCAATGAAGTGGAGATTCAGCATCATCATTTGCTGAATCTATGGCAATACCTAAATCTATTAACCCATCGATAAGTGAGATATTTTCACTCTTTACAGCGAAGTGCAACGGTGTAGCCCCACCCATAGCTCTTACTTGGATATTTGCGCCTTTTTCAACAAGCCACTTTACGATGTCAAGATGACCATTAACCGCAGCCATAAACAGCGGTGTTCTACCAAATTCATCTGCTGTATCATATGGGGCTCCGAGCTCTATAAGTTTTTGTGAAACCTCTATAAAACCTCTTCCAGCAGCCCAATGCAGTGGTGTTAGACCAAAGTCTTCTGTAGCGTCAAGAGCTGCACCTTTTTTAGCCAGTAGCTCAACTACTTCAATGGCACCTTTACCAGCAGCCCAATAAAGTGGTGTTATTTGGTCATCATCTTTAGCATTAACATCGGCTCCTTTTTCGATTAAAAAATCGATTATTTCGAGCTGTTTTAAAGAAGATGCGTGATGAAGAAGCGTCTGTCCTACAAAATTTTTAGAGTTAATATCAACTCCCCTTTTTAAAAACTCTTCTACAAGAGATAAAGAGCCTCTACCTGCCGCGAAAAAGATTGGAGTTTTTCCGTATTCATCTTTAGCTTCGATATCAGCACCTTTTTCCATGAGTGCTAAAACATACTCTTCTCTCCCAAGACAAATCGCGCGATTAATCAAGGGCGCCTCAAAGAAGTCTCTTGCATTAAGATCGACATTTGAATCGAGTAGAGCGTCAAATGCAACATTCCACCCTTCTGTAATCGCATAATTCAAAGGAGTTCTGTGATCGTGATCCTTAACATCAAGATCTGCTTTTCGTTCTAGCAACTCTTTAAAGACCTTCTCTTCACTATTCTCAATCGACCAGTGCAACGGAGTGCACCCAAATTCATCTTGCTCGTTAATATTTGCTCCACGATCAAGAAGTAATTTAATGATAGAAAGGCTACCAACTTCCAAAGCGATATGCAGAGGGGACGATCCGTCTTCATTTAAAACATCAATATTCGATCCAGAATCAATGAGTCTCACAATTGCATCTTCACTCCCACCCATTACAGCCCAATGAAGAGGGGCCTCCCCTTCTTCATCACATGCATTGACATCAAGACCGAAAGCTAAAAGAGCATCAATTGCCAAAGTCAAACCCAATTCCGCAGCTTCAGAAAGAAGTGTTGTAAGAGCCTCTTGAGTCTCTTCGTTTTCAATGAAGGAGTCTGGAATAGCTTGAATTGCTTTTTGAAAAAGCGCGGGGTCTAACTCCAGGCTTAAGAATGAAAGAAACTCTTGGAAACTCTGAGAGTTTTCTTTAAAACGATCTTGAAGTTCCGTTACGGAATCCGACTCTAATAGTTTTTGAATTTCTTCCATTCTTAAAAAACCTGGTTGTTTTATTTATAATGCTGTTCTTTGAATAAATTCAAGAATCAGATCTCTTGTTCTTTCTAGCTGCTCCATTGTATGAGCCTCAGATACAAAAGATGCCTCATACTGAGAAGGAGGAATATAGACTCCCCTTTCAAACATAAAGCGGAAAAAAGCGTTAAAACGCGCTTTATCAAGAGATTTCACATCTTCCATGTTGGAGATATTCTTTTTCCCCCAGAAGATAGTAAACATCGAGCCCGCTTGCTGAACAGACGCTTCAATATTATGACGTAAAAACGCTTGTTGTACAGGGCGCGTAATTACTGTCGCTTTATTAGCAAGCTCTTCGTAAAAACCGTCACGCTCGAGAAGCTGTATCGTTTGAAGACCTGCCTCCATTGCCACCGGATTCCCTGAAAGTGTACCTGCCTGATATACAGGCCCTTGAGGAGCTAAGTAGTCCATTATATCAGCACGTCCACCAAAGGCTGCTGCTGGAAAGCCACCGCCCATAATCTTTCCTAAGCAGGTTAAATCAGGTCTTACGTTATACAATCCTTGAGCTCCTTGGAGGGAGAGACGAAAGCCTGTGATTACTTCATCAAAAATAAGCAAAGCTCCGATTTTACGACTTTCTTCTCGGATCATCGTGATAAAATCTGGATTTGCTGGAACAACACCCATGTTGCCGGCAACGGGCTCTACAATAACGGCTGCTATGTTATTTCTTAGAGGTGAAGTTGTTAAAAAGTTACGTGTACCTTCTATATCATTGTAGCCTAATGAGATCGTGTGCTGAACAAAAGCGTTTGGAACACCTTCTGATGAAGAGGTTGACGAGAGGTCTGTGAGTCCTGAGCCCGCCTTCACTAAAAAACTATCGGTAGATCCGTGATAATTGCCTGTAAATTTTACGATGATCTCGCGTCCCGTAAAACCTCTTGCAAGTCTTGCAGCGCTCATTGTAGCTTCCGTTCCGGAAGAGACCATACGAATGCTTTGAATACTTGGTATTAGCTGTGTGATTTTACGAGCTAGAGCGCCTTCAATTTCAGTTGTAATACCAAAAGAGGTGCCAAGAGTCATGCGTTTAGCCACAGCTTCAATAACCGTTTTGGGAGCATGTCCCAATATTAGAGCGCCCCAAGAGAGGCAATAATCAATATAAT
>JBDQID010000022.1:0-10873 GCA_040264515.1 Chlamydiales bacterium | reverse complement strand
TGTGCCGTCTTTGGCTCGGAAGTCAACAATGTTGGCACAAGAAAGGATTTCAAGAGCTTGTGCTACGCGATTACCGACTTCCATGGCTCCGGGGCCTCCACCGGTCAGTAGGGCGAGTGGAGTCCGTTTATTAAGAAGCTGGTGTGTTACAGACTCTTTTAAGTCGATAACGCCTTGTAGAAGCTTTTGTAACTCTTGCTCAAACTTACCTTCTAAGAGATTAGAGCCATAAACCCCGAATACCGTTGCGCGAAGAAAGAGGTTTGTTTTGTCAGATGGGACAAACATTCCAGAATCTCTTTCAGGCCTTTGGATGTATTGGAGGACTTTTTTTGTGATTCGATCAACCCAAAAAACAGGGATACCAAATTTGGATAGATCTACGAGCAGTGCTCGGTCTTCATGAGAGAAGAAGTCATCGTTGGAAGTAGACGGAGATTGAAAGTAGATTGCTTTTAGATTACGTTGTACCTGATCGCTAAGCAGCATTCTTTTCATTAAAGGTGTTGGGAAATAGCGCAAAAGAAGGATGCCTTGAGATGTGATGAGTTCATTCTCAATAGCTTTTAAAAAAGGGTATGCAGGCTGTTGCTGAACATACCTCTCTACCATCATAGCTTGTCGATCACCATGAATCATACCTGGAAAATCTTGAAGGCGGGGCTCCCTTGTAATCCAATCTTTCTCATTTAAAGCAAGTAGTTGCTCTCCTTTTACAACGTAAATAGCAGCACGTAGATTTTGTGGCTTAGGAGCAGTTTCAAAGGCGTTAAAAAGTGAATTGTTGTCTTCTAGGCAGCTCTGAAGCTGATCTCGATCTTGGAAAAAGACGTGTTCACGATGTGGTTCGAGAGTGTAGAACTCTAAGGGAATATCGGTAAGCTCTTTTTCAGATGACCCAAAAAGTTCGTAGACGTCTCCGGACTCTGTTGTATCGGGTTGAAGAATTTGAGCTGTTGTGTGTTGATAGCCTTGTGGAAGAAGTTCGTTGACAACGCAGGCAAATACAGTTCGAATATGAAGAGGTGCTGTTTTAACTAATAGAACATCGTTTTTTTCTATACTACGCTCTCCGTTTTCTTGCCATTCTTGATGAAACTGTAGCAGCTCTCTTGTTCTAAAGTTATCGGTCATTGATGCTGCTATTGTAGGAAGAAAACCTTTGATAGAGTCGTTGTATTTGATTTTTCCTCGGAGCAGGGAAAGAAAAGCGATGGTTCTTCCATCGATTTTTTCTAAAACAAGGTCGTTACTACCTTGCATTCCTCCTAATGAGAGCAGAGGCCTTCCCCAGCGGTCCGATCGTCCAAAGAGGCGGCCCAGATAATTGGGATTACGGACACGGCGTCTTTCGTCAGCAGCAAAAAGTTTGCCAACAAGAGATCCCTTTTTTATGAGTTTTAGAAGAGATTGGGATAGAGGGTTCAGAGCCGTAAGGCGAACTTTGATTTCGGCGATAAGCTTTTTTTTATCAATGTTGTATTCAATGCCGTATCCGTCTAATCCGATCTGTGCAAGAGTGCTTTTTATATTGAAAAAAACGCTTTTTACATCGATATCAAATCCAACGAATGCAGGGGAGATTTCATCTATTCTAACAACAACATCAGCAGTTGTTGTAGATTTGTTGATGAATTGAGTGATTTTTCCGTCTGGGGTGACGAGGTCGTAATGACCTGGGTAGAGGTAACTTTCCATACCTATACATATACTTCATACTTTCGTTTTTCAAAAGCATGAAATTGTTTGCCTTTTGTTCACTGTATTTGATGGGTGATTTCTTTTCTTTGGTAAAAAGTTGTGGGAAGGTTGTTAGTAAAATGTCTGTTTTAAATTGGATTGTCGGTAACTCGATTAAAGCGAGTTTTCTTTCATAAAGGAGAAGCTAAGGGAGGTTCTCTTTTAGCACTTGAAATATAAGTGTTTAGAGAGTAACGTGCAGGATGTATTTAGAGAAAAGCAGTTGAGAATAGAGTTGTTTATTGACGAGGATAGATTGTTTATAACTTAACTCTTGAGTGGAAATACCTTTAGGATGTAAGGTTCTTTAATTCAAATAACTGCTTGCAATAACCCACGAAGTAGCAATGAATAAAGGGAAAAATCTACGTAGTGTTGGCGTTCATGACGGAACATTCCATGCGGATGAAGTGACCGCTTGTGCCTTGCTTTTACTTTTCGATCTTGTTGATAAAGATAAGATTGTTCGTACTAGAGATCCAGAGAGATTAGCAAAGTGTGAATTCGTTTGCGATGTCGGTGGAATTTATCATCCAGAAAGAAAGCTCTTTGATCATCATCAAGTCGAGTATCAAGGTGATCTTAGTAGCGCGGGAATGATACTTAAGTACTTAAATTATAAAGATATCATTACAGAAGCTCAGTATAAATTTTACAACCAATCTTTTGTGATTGGTGTAGATGCTATTGATAACGGTAAAGTTAAACCCGTAATGGGTTTTGCCTCTTTCTCCCAAGTCATTTCTAATTTTACCCCAATTGAATACAATTCGACTTCAGAGGAAGAAAATAAAGCGTTTCATAAAGCTTTAGACTTTGTTTATTTTTATCTTCAGCAACTGAAAAAACGCTATCTTTATCATCTGGACTGTCGTCTCGTCGTAGAGAAAAAAATGCAAGAACACGCAAATGATAGCTGTCTTGTCTTTGAAAAAAGTATCGCTTGGCTTGAGAGTTTTTTTGAGCTCGGAGGAGAGCAGCATCCGGCTCAATTTGTAATTATGCCTTCCGGAAAGCATTGGAAATTGCGCGGTATCCCACCTTCGTACGAAGATAGAATGAGTGTGCGTATCCCCTTGCCTCAAGAGTGGGCAGGGCTTATTGATGAAGATATTAAGCGTATCTCTGGGATATCAGGAGCTATTTTTTGTCATAAAGGTCGCTTTATTTCTGTTTGGGAGACACAAGAAGATGCTGTTCAAGCCTTGGAATACACCTTAAATCAGATGGAGAAGCTATGACTTCCATTTTTTCAAAAATCATCGCAGGGGACCTTCCAGCGGAGAAAGTGTTTGAAAATGAAGATATTATCGCAATTAAAGACATTAATCCCGTAGCACCGGTTCACCTTCTTATCATGCCTAAAAAAGAGATTCCTTCTCTACAAGATGTTCAGACGGAAGATCTTCCTTTGATAGGAGAAATCATTGGAGTTGCACAATCACTTGCAAAAGAATTTGGTATCGCAGACGGCTACCGTCTATTAACAAATAACGGTGCATCAGCAGGACAAACTGTTTTTCACCTTCATTTCCATCTAATTGGTGGACGTACATGCGGAACGATGGCATAGGAGGTATCATGTCACATACTGATTTTCTAAAAAAAGAGAGCACAGGTCTACTCGTTGTTGACGTGCAAGAAAAGCTTTTTCCATTTGTTGATAGATCTCAAGAAATCGCCGGAAAAATGATCCAAGCTATTCGTGGATTCCAAATATTTGATCTTCCGGTGATCGCAACAGAGCAGTACCCAGAAGGCTTAGGCCCTACGATTTTAACGATAAAAGATCCATTAGGAGATAAGCAATTCTTTTATCCAAAGACAAGTTTTTCTTGTTATAGAGACGCTCAGATTAAAGCAGCTATAGAAGCAACCGAGCGCAAGCAGTGGGTTCTAGTTGGTATCGAGACGCATGTCTGTATTTTACAGACGGCAAAAGATCTCATTGCAGCAGGTCATGAAGTTGTTGTTCTCAACGACGCAGTTAGCTCGCGTTCCCTTTACGACTTTTCAACAGCACTAGCAGAACTTCGTGATTGTGGCGCTCGTCTTTCAAGCACAGAGTCTATTCTTTTCGAACTTTTAGCAGATGCCAAAGCTCCTGAGTTTAAAGCCATCAGTGACCTAATCAAAGGGAAGTTATCTCCTTGCTCGTGTGCATAACTTATCGTAGGATGCGATCAGGTCGCAGATCTGAAAGTGCAATAGCTTAGCGCTTTTGAGTGTTTTGTGGAGTTTATTTAAGATCAGACCTTCGGCCTGATTTTAAACGAAATTTTAAAGCCATTTAAAGTCGACTCCTTATGAATTTTGTTCTATTACAACTGTTTTTTTTTATGACTTGTTTTTCCATTTGGGGAAATGAACAACTCGATCGTATCGCTTTACATTCGATAGTTGGGGATAGTCGTACAGCTCTGAAAGAAGCAAGAGATGCGTTAGATCGTTTTTCGGAGGATAAAAAACTTCAAAGAGCGGTGATTAAAGCTTTAGCTGCTAATAGTAACGATCGCTTAGCGTTGAAGAAGTTGTTGGGGTGGAGTCTTGAGAATAGAGCTCCTCTTTTAGAAGACATTGCTTGGAGCACTCTTAGAACAGCTTTTGATTCCGCATCACCGATAGCACGTGTTTTTTCACTTATTGGGGCTGTGATGACTCAGGATGCTAATGCACTACCTTTCTTGCGACAAGCTCTAAGAGATCCAAATTCATTTATACGTACTGTTGCAGCAACTCTTGCCCCACAGTTAGGTGATCGAGATCTCAACAGCGATCTTCTTAATCGTCTTTCATATGAAAGAGTCTGGCATGTGCGTGTCGAGCTGTTGCGCTCTTTGGGAAAGTTGAGAAGAGAAGAGAGTAGGGTTGCTTTAGAGAGTTTTTTAAGGCTGTATGACAGCTCTCAAGAAGAAATTGCAGCTGCAATTGCAGCTTTGATAAACCTTTTTGAAAAACCAAGTGAAGAGGAAATACATCGTTTGGCAAGCGCAAGTCGTTACGGTTTTCGTGTTTTAGCTTGTGAGCTTATTGGCAGGCATGGATTAAAAGAGTTTCAACCGATTTTAGAGAAAGCTTTAAAGGATTCTCATTTTGCGGTTCGTGCAACAGCAATTAAAGCTTTTGCTGTTTTGAATATTCACCCTCCCCTTGTTCGCGATACAAACCCGGTAGTGGCGATTACAGCAGCTTGGGCTCAAGCTTTATACAGTCCATCTTGTGGACAAAAAAAATTAAAAGCATGGCTTTCGTATTCTAATTCAAAAGTTAGGCGCCTAGCATCTGTAGCTCTTGCTAAAACAGCATCTCAAAATCCAAAGTTAGCTATTGAGGAAATGCAGAAAAACCGGGATCCATTTGTTAGGCTTAATCTAGCAGTGGGACTTTTTTCTCAAAGAATAGCACTCGAGGAGTCATCTCAAGTGATTAAAGAGTTCTTGGATTCAGAGAAAGGCCCTGTTATATGGAGGGAGGATGTACAGGGGCTTTTTGAGTTTATAGATCAAAACGATCAGCCTTTTAATGCAGGAAATCAGGCGACTCGCCTAGAGCTGTTAGCAATGTTAGCGACAGTTCGCTTTACAGGTATTCAGCAAAGTATTGAGCAGTTTTTAGAAGAAAGTCGTTGGGAGTTAAGTGGTGATGTAACTTCTCTTTTATTAAAAGAGGGTAGTAGCGCAGTTGTACCGATGATTGAAGAGATGGTGATGCAAGCTGATGATAAAAAAAAGCTGCAGGCAGCTTTAGTCCTCGCCATCATGCATCACTCTAAAAAGGCTGTCTCTGTTTTAAAAGAGCTTTATCCGAAATCAAACAGAGACGAAAAAATTCAAATTCTCGAAGCTCTTGGATGGGCTGCAGATAAAGAGGCTATCCCTTTTCTTATAGATGCTATGCAAAGCCCCTTTGCCTCCCTGCGTGTTGTAGCCGCAGCGACTCTCTTACAAGCTCTTCGACGGTAATTGTAAGTCGTAAGTTTTTAATCGGTTTTTAGAGTTCAAAAGATCGGTTAGTTTAAGCTCGTATGATTTCTTTCGCTGCGGTAGGGGGTGTAGATTAAATAAACCAAAGCTTATGTGATTTCTTGCGCTGTTGTCGTACATGTGCTCTAATCGATCGACGTTAAATCGTTTATCGTTTATGGGAATAGTTTTTAGACCACGGCAGTGGTCGTTTCTCTCTTTAGCCTAGCATTTTAGTGCTGGGACGGGATGATAAGAACAGTGTGCCGCGGCAGCGGCACTTCTCTTCTTTTTTAACTTTGAGATCCTGAGAGATGCCACTACCGTGGCATAGATTTTTTTCTATCTTTCCCAGCACTAAAGTGCTGGGCTAAAGAGAGAAACGAGCACTATCGTGGTCTAAAAACCATCAGCATAAGTCATTCCATACAAACAGATTAAAATCCCATTCTGCGTTAGATCAATGCAGAAAATAACTTATGCGACAGAGCCGTAGGCTATTTTAGTTTTTGCATGAGTAGCTTGTTGACAACTTTTGGATCAGCCTTTCCACCGGTAGCTTTCATCACTTGACCGACAAAAAAGCCGACTCTGTTTGTTCTACCAGCTTTAATTTGTTCGACGACATCGTTATTTTCAGCTATTAATTTATCGATGATAGGAGCAAGGGCACTTTCATCGCTTATCTGTTCGAGCCCTTTTTCCTTGATAATCATTGCAGGGGATGCTTTCGATGTGATCATTTCGTTGAACACATCTTTTGCTATTTTCGTGGAAATAACACCGTCATCGATTTGTTTAACAAGCTCTGCCAAATCTGTAGCTTTGATGAGCTCTTTTTCTTCATCATGAGCCTTTAGCTCGCGAAGTAGCTCGTTAATTAACCAGTTGGCAATGCCTTGTGGGTTGTTATAAGCGTTTACAGCGTTGTCAAAATAGCTTGCAAGTTTTGAGTCGAGTGCCAAAATAACAGCGTACTCTCTTGAAAGCTTGAGCTCTGTTTGATATTTTTCAGCAATGGCTTCTTGTAGAGTAGAAAGCGTTTGTTCAACCTTTTCTACGCGTTGTACTGGAGTTGGAGTTTTTGCTTTTGTTTCTACTTTTGCAGGCGCTTGTTTTTCAGGCTTTTTCTTCTTTGCCCAAGAATCTTTCAAGGGCACTGTACGGTTAAAAACAAGTCTCTTTTCACTGGAATCATTGCGATCGGTAACGAAATAGCCATGGCGCTCAAATTGGAAGTGACTCTCCTTCATAGCAGCTTTAAGGCTTGGTTCGACAAGTGCATTTTCATATTTGATAAGGGAGTCGGAATTGAGCTGTTGCAAGAAATCATCGCCCCCAGTTCCCGGATTCTCAACAGAAAATAGACGATCAAAAACACGCACTTCAACAGGTAGAGCATGTTTGGCTGAGACCCATTGAATGGTTCCTTTGACTTTACGCCCATCAGCAGGATTACTGCCAATTTCGGTAGCGTCGTCATAGCTACAGCGCAATTCAACAATCTCACCGCTATCGTTTTTTATTACTTCATCACAACGAATAATGTAGGCGTGGCGCAGGCGGACTTCTTTTCCTACAGAGAGACGGAAGAAGCCCTTTGGGGGTGTTTCCATAAAATCTTCTCTTTCGATGAATATCTCTTTGCTAAAGGGTAGCTTTCTAAACTCATCCTTTGGCACATCTTCAGGGAAATAGGGAGCGTTGATTTCTAACGTTTTATCTTCTGGATAGTTTGTGATGATAACTTTTAAAGGATTGAGAACAGCGAGGACTCGTGGAGCTTTAAAGTTCAGATCATTGCGAATTGCAAATTCGAGCTGTGCCATATCGACAACACTATTCGCTTTGGCAATGCCCACGCTTGCGCAAAAGTTGCGAATGGACTCGGCTGTATAGCCTCGGCGTCGTAATCCAGCGATGGTTAGAAGACGCGGATCGTCCCAACCCTCAACATGGTGTTGGTTAACGAGCTCTTGGATTTTGCGCTTACTCATTACGGTGTAATTGATATTGAGTCGTGCGAATTCATACTGACGTGGTTTTGCAGGCATATCGAGCTCGTCGATGATCCAGTCGTATAGCTCACGGTTGTTTTCGAATTCTAGTGTGCAAATGGAGTGTGTAATGCCTTCAATGGAGTCGGACAGGCAGTGAGTAAAGTCGTAGAGTGGGTAGATGCACCACTTGTCGCCTGTCATGTGGTGAGAGACGTGACGGATGCGGTAGAGTAGAGGGTCACGCATTTTCATGTTTGAAGACGCCATATCGATTTTGGCTCGGAGAACATGCTCACCATCTTTGAATTCACCCGCTTTCATGCGAGCGAAAAGATCGAGATTCTCTTCGATCGAGCGCTCTCGGTAAGGGCTGTTTTTTCCAGCCTCGGTGACTGTGCCGCGATATTCACGGATTTCTTCCAAATTTAAAGAATCGACATACGCTTTTCCCTCTTTGATGAGTTGTACTGCTAAATCATAGAGTTTATCGAAGTAGTCGGAGGCGTGATACAGATTGTTTCCCCAGTCAAATCCGAGCCAAGAGACGGCTTCTTTTATCGAGTCAGCAAAAACTTGCTCCTCTTTTGCAGGGTCCGTATCGTCAAATCGAAGGTGGCAGCTGCCTTGGTACTCTTCTGCAAGACCAAAATTTAGGCAGATAGATTTTGCATGCCCAATGTGTAGATAGCCGTTGGGTTCTGGAGGAAACCGCGTGACAACTCGGCCGCCGTATTTGTTTGAGCTCAGGTGTTCATTTATTATAGTGCGAATAAAGTCAGTAGATTGAGTTTGAGATGTCATAACGATTTTCTTTAAATTTTTATTGGGACTGTTATTATAGCAAGGCATGAGATTCTTCGGCAATGGAGAATATAAGGTTTGTTATAACAGCTATTTAATAAAAACTGCCGTTTAGGTAAACTGTGGCTTCGTTTATTTTTATTGAGGGAAATGAAATGGATTTTGATCGAAAAATAAAAGATGTTCAACACCATCTACGTGAACAAGGAATTGATGGCTGGCTGCTTTATGACTTTCGCCGCATGAATGACCTTGCCGAATCATTTTTAGAAATCCCAGAAGAAACTCTGCTCACACGCCGCTTTTTTTACTGGATTCCAGCATCTGGGGTGCCGATCAAAATCGTACATAGAATTGAAGCTGGAAGCCTCGATCACCTCCCCGGTGAAATCGTTGTTTATCTCTCCTGGCAATCCTTAGAAAATCTTCTCTCGCATTTGCTCAAAGATGTGAAAACTGTAGCCATGGAGTACTCACCACGCAACGCGATCCCTTATGTCTCGAAAGTTGACGGTGGAACCCTCGAGCTTATCAGAAGTTTTGATGTCGACGTTGTAAGTTCTGCAGATCTTTTGCAGCAGTATAGTTCTGTTTGGAGTGACGAACAGTTTCAAAGTCATCTTTATGCAACAGAGGTCCTAGAAGAAGCTGTCGCTGATGCATGGGAGCTGATTGCGGCTTGTTTAAAAGAAAACGAAGAGATTACAGAATACGACGTACAGCAATTTATTCTCTCTGAATTTGATGCCAAAGGGTGCATCACAGATCACGCGCCTATTTGTGCCGTGAACGGTAATGCCGCAAATCCTCACTATGTACCCACGCTTGAGGCGTCTACAACGATAAAGCTTGGTGACTTTGTTCTTATTGATCTGTGGTGCAAAAAAAATAGTCCAAAGGCAACTTATGGAGATATCACACGTGTAGGTGTTGCAGCTGCAGCTCCGACTTCAAGACAGAAAGAGATTTTCGCTATTGTTAAGGAAGCTCGTAATAGTGCAACAGCACTTGTTGAAGAGCGTTTTGCTCGCAAAGAGCCTGTGATGGGTTGGGAAGTCGATGCGACGGCTCGTAAAGTGATTGAGGATGCGGGGTATGGTGAATACTTTATTCATAGAACAGGTCATAATATCGACGAGATCGGTCATGGTGATGGCGCAAACATTGATAACCTAGAGACTCAAGATTGTCGCCATATTCTTAAAGGCACCTGTTTTTCTATTGAGCCTGGTATCTATCTTCCTGGTGAATTTGGTGTGCGATTAGAGTACGATGTTTATGTTCATCAAGATGGAGCTGTTCAAGTTACTGGTGGAGTTCAAGAAGAGATTGTTTGTATCACTTCTTTGATTCAGTCGTCACAGGTTTTATAGGCAGCTCTTTTGGATAATTCACAAAACACATCGTGGAGTGACATCTTCAGTGTCATCTTTCTTGTAGCAGGGACGTGTATTGGAGGCGGAATGCTCGCGCTTCCTGTGGGTACCTCTTTGGCAGGTTTTTTTCCCTCTCTTGCGATGATACTCTTAGCATGGTTCTTTATGACAGCTACGGGCTTGTTGCTCTTAGAAGCTAACCTTTGGATAAAAGATGAAGATGCTCACATGGTCTCTATGGCTTCCCAACTGTTGGGAAAGTGGGGAGAGAAAATGGCGTGGCTGCTTTATCTTTTTACAGGTTATGCCTCCCTTATTGGATATATATCCGGAGGCGGTGCGCAGATAGCGTGCTTTGTTAATGCATCTTTTGATCTTGGAGTTGATAAGTCGCTGGGGTGCGTTCTTTGTATGTTTACTTTTGGTTGGGTACTTCTGCTTGGAAGCAGTGTCGTTGAGCGAGTCAATAACTTGCTTTTTCTTGCCTTGATAGCGTCTTATCTGTTTTTGATCAGTTTGGGAAGCTCGGAGGTCTCTCTTGTTCATCTTCTTCATCAGAATTGGTCAAGCTCTTTGATAGCTCTTCCTCTCATTCTAACAGCATTTAGCTATCAGATGATTGTTCCTAGCATCACGCCTCTTTTAAAGCGCAATGCGAAGCAGTTGCGCTTTTCCATTATTGGCGGAACAACGCTCGCTTTGGTTGTTTACCTTGCATGGCAAGCTATTGTGCTCGGAACCGTTCCTGTGGATGGTTCCCACGGATTACAATTAGCGTATGAGAGGGGAGATCCGGCAACGGAGTATTTACGTTTTGCAGTGAGTAATCCGATGCTTGCAACGGTTGCAGATTTTTTTGCTTTTTTTGCGCTAATTACCTCCTTTTTGGGAATTGGTCTTGGCCTATTTGATTTTTTAGCGGACGGATTGAAGATTCGAAAAAAAGGAAAAGGCAAGCTGATTTTGGGAGCTTTGGTGCTGCTGCCATCACTAC